>JBDNIA010000124.1:0-72803 GCA_041688525.1 Crocinitomicaceae bacterium
AGACCAATATATTGTCCTTCACTATCACTGTTCATCATGTACGCCGGAGCTGTTGATACTACACCAATACAATGATCACTTGCTTTTGCAGGTTCTACATCGTGGTCCTCGCAAGCACATACTGCTACTGCGGTACCTGGTGCTAGTTCTTCTGCTGTTGAATATTTTTCTGCTAAGTCAGCATATCGAGCACTTGTTGCTGTACCTTGGAACAGTACTGCATTTAAGTTACCTGAGCCATCACGCACTGCAACACTGCTACTAGTACCTGTACCAATTGTGTCAACTGCGCCAACTCGTGCAGTGCCCCCAACTATAAGCGCACTTGCTTTTTCTGAAGTTCCGTATATATTAGTTGCGTATACTGCTGCAAACTGATTACTAATATCGCCTAGCGTAACTGATTCAGCTGCGGTTCCGGCAGCATTAAGGCCAGGTTTAACTACACCTGGTGTAAATACAATAATATTTTTAGATAGGCCGCCGCTTTGTTTAGTTCTAAAACGAATTTCGTCACCTTGCGCATTTTGTATAACACCCTGGTTGTCGTTTTCAATAAAGATTTTTAAATCTAGTCCTGCGCCGATAGCAATACCTGCATCGGTTTGGAAGTTAGTGATCTCAGTAAATACACTCGGTTGTCCAGGTGATGCAGTAACATAATTAGCAGCTGATATGCCGTTTAGTTTGTCAGCGTTAGTAGCTGTACCGTGGAATCGTTGTGTTCCGCTAGTAATACCAGCTGTTGCGTTGAGTGTATTTTTAAGGGTTACTCCTGCACGTACTACATCAAATCCAGAAATAGCATTTTCAGCATCGGCACTATCAATTGTAAATTCTACAGGACTAATAATAAACATTACTTCGTCGTTAATTGTTGCTGCAATAATACTCTTACTAACTGCAAGATCATCACGAACTGATCTACTCTGCATTTGCGTAATACCAGAGCCAGCATCCTGCGGTCCAATCAGTACAAAATCTGTGCCGTTATATGAATATAGCTGTTCGTTAACAGTGTCCCACCAAAAATCGCCAGTTGCTAACCCTGCAGGGGCCGTAGCACTGATTTCGGCACCTCCTGTCGTGCGCCATTTAGCACTATCATAGAACTTTAGTTTGCTGTTTGCAGTATCAAACCAAAGTTGCCCTGTAACTGCTCTCGGTGGTTGATTGGCCCCAGCAAAGTTTTCTAGCAAAAATACAAAGTTTTCGTTTTGTATTTCACCGTAACCTGCATAGTTTTTACCAACTAGCTTGATATCAGTTGTTTGATCCAACGTACCATCTTGTACGATGGTTAACTGATTTGTGTTGTATTTGTTAATTGTATACGCCATATTTAAATAACCCCTTGCTGTTAGTATTTATCGCAAGTTAAGGATAAACGCCTGTGCTGGTAAATGTCCAGGTAGCGCCCGTAACTGTAAATATCATTGTGTGGCGTGACGGAGTTAAAACTACCGTACCCGATGCCGGATTTGCTGCTGTAATATCTTGTATTACTGATTCGTTTTGAGTGCCGGCACTGTCAACTGCAATTGTAGATTTTTGTAATACCCCAGTGCCATTAGTGGTCACAGTTATGTTAATACCAGTAACTGTGGCACCAGCGTAGCTAGTACAATGAATAGTAGCAACTGTGCCTTCTCTCGCACTATTTGCAGGGCTAATACTTTCTAATATACTTCTAACATCTACAATCGGGCCGTTGCCTGTTCCTGCGGGATTAGGACTAGTTAGTCCTGTAATGTCTAAAGCAAATGCAATTGGAATTGTAGCGACTGATGTATCAACATATGCTTTATTTGTTACATCTGTTGCAGTAGTAGGCGTAGCTACTCCTGTAATTTTTTGACTGTTAAGTGTAATTGTGCCGCCAGTTGTGATGCTTAATGCGCCTGGCGTCGATATACTACCTAATGTAACATTGCCAGTGACACTTAAACTTCCTAATGTACCTACTGTAGTTAGTCCGGCGGCAATTGTAACCGTGTCACCAAGTCGTGTTTTAGAAAGTACTTGTGTATTTTCAATTCTATATTCTTTGCCAGCAATTAAATCTATGTTTTGATTAAATGTCCAGTTTCCTGTTGACTGAACCCAATTAATAGTTTTATCGGTTGCGCCTTTTAGTGTGATGCCACCTTGATTTGCGGTTGTGTCTGTAGGAGTGTCTACTTTTCCTAATTCAATGTTAGGATCTTCCACTGTCATTGTTGCAGTGTTAACAGTAACAGTGTCGCCTTCGATTATTAGGTCACCTCCAACTGTAAGATTTCCAGTAAAGTTGCCGGCTCCAGTAACATCAAGTGCAACTGTCGGAGTATCTTGGTAGATACCTATACGACCTGTACTTGTGTCAAGAGTGAATGCTTCAATAAAGTCATTGCCTAGAGGCACTCTAATTGAAAAATCATAATTTAATTGTTTAAGTTCTATAGATGTTGTAGTTCCACTATCAACTGTTTTAAACGATGCATATTGTGTATCGCCATATCCTACAGTAACACCAGTATCGCCCTTAACAAACAATGCGCCTTCCATTTGTTGATCGACTACTGCATTTGAATTATCACGTTCGTTAGTTCGTATAAAATCAGTAGCAGAAAACGTATTTCCTTGAGCATCAATTAACAATTCTGCAGATAATGCAGTACCTTGATGTTTAAAATCTGAAACTACAGTTGGATTAAATCCAACTTTGATTGATCTGCCTGGTGTATAAGGAAGTATATTATAATCTACTCCTGGCGTAAATTCAAATCTACTATATATTCCAGCAAGTACGCCGCCTATATACATCGCTAACACAGTTTTAATCTGATTACTAGTATCTACCATAGTAACTGCTTCAAGACCTGTTTTGCCCTGAGTTGCGTTATATTGTGGTCCAACTAATACTAAATCACTTCCGTCCCAAAAATATAATTTATTTTCAGCGTTATCGATCCACAAATCTCCTGATACAAGGTTAGTAGGTTGGCTACTACTTACCGTCGGCGAACCTGCTGTTCTAAAACTAATACCATCATAAATTTTTAATCTATTTTCGCTGTTATCATACCAAAGTTGGCCCTTTAGTGGATTACTAGGAGCACTAGTTGATGCAAAATTTTCAACTATTTTAACAAAATTTTCATTAAATGCTTCGCCAAAACCTTTGTAATTACGTCCAACTAAAGTTATGTCTGTAGATGCAGTATCAATTATGCCATCAGTAAGTTCTACTAACAGATCACCATTGGTCTTGTTTATTTTATAGCTCATGCAGTAACTCCTGTGTAGATAATATAATTAATAGTTTGGAATGGATTCATAATATCAATTGCTGCACCCACATTACTAAACCCACTGCCAGCAGGTACAAGTACATCACCACTATTTGGCAGTCGTTGAGATAAATCTTCTGCGCCGGTTTGTAAACTAGATCCTTCTGAACCTGTCGGCAAGTTGCTTCGGCCGTCAACTTCTCTATGTACATAAAATTGTTGTCCGCCGGACGACTTTAAATTATGTTGGTGTTCTGGTAGATTTTCTAATCCTATAGTAGTTGTATCTGTTCCGTCTACTGCTCCTACTACACTTGCATTTGATCCTCTATTTCTAATGTCTGGATCGTCAACAGATGGACTTGTACCTCCCATTGATAAGTTACCTAGTGGGAACCTACCTCTTAGATCAGGTATATTAAAATATCCCGAACTTGGAGTTGGTCCATAATTATTTCCAACTAGCTGAAATAATTGATTATATACACCAGTTGCTAGTTCTTGGCCGTTGCAAAATTTCCATCCTGATGGTTCAGCAAGTCCTGCATACGGCATAATACTTCCGATAGGAGTTAACCCTGTAATACTATTAAATAATGTTGCCCTAGTTATACGTTTCAATCCTGTGGCTACGCCGCTTATTCTATCAATTAAAAATTCATCGCTTGATAAACTGTTAGATACTTGTTCTTTAGCACTAATAACAGTATTTTTTAATGTTAGTGCAAATGTTTTTACGCCGCCGCCGGTTTGTCCGTCAAATACATTTTCAACAGTTTCAACATCGCCGGTCATTCTAAAAGTTGTTGAACTTGTTAGTTTATCAGCACTACCTGATTTACCACTTACGTTGCCACTTACCTGTCCTTCTAAATTTCCCAAGAAGGTAGTTGCATATATTTTTTTCCAGCGCAAAGTTGCACTACCGATGTTTCTAGCGTTGTTAAGATCCGGTAGTACTAGATCACTTGCTGCGGTATCAACTACTAGATCGTTATTGCCTAATGTTATACCCTTTTGTACCATTATTGAATCACCAACATTTAATGCTTTAGCAACGCCAGCGCCACCTTTAACAATTAATGCACCATTACTAATAGTAGTACTTTGGACAGTGTTAGTTGTTGTAATAATTCCATTAGTTTTAATATTGCCAGTAACATCTAATGCTTCATCCGGAGCTTCGTTGTTAATACCAACTCGTAAACTTGAATCTATTCTTAAAACAGTATTACTATCTCCGGAATTTCTAACTCTAAAGTCAATATTTGAGCCTTCAATATTATGTTGAATAATTCCTGCACTGCCTTCAATACCGATATTAAGCTCTGCATTGATACCGTATGCAATGCCGCTATTGTTTTGAACATTTAACGGAAATGATGTTGTCGATTCTATATCGCCTCTTAGAAAGTTAGCCGCAGGAATTGCTAAATTACTAACAATTAGACTTTCTGCTTTTTCAGCAGTACCATAAAACTTAACATCGTTAATGCCATCGGCATTTGTGTCTCGGTTTGCTAGGTTAATACCTGGACGAATTTGTACACCACTAAATCCGTTAATTGTTGCTTTAGGAGTAAATGTATTAAATGCAATAATGGCAACAATATTGGCATTAACTTGAATTTCAATAACTGTATATTCTGCGTTATCTTGACCAATAATAGTATTAGGTGTTGCTCCAGTTGTTAGGCCCTGACTAAAATTTGGACCAACTAAAATCCAATTAGATCCTGTAAACAAATATAATTGTTGGTTATCAGTATCGGCCCATAAATCGCCAGTAAGTGCTTGGGTAGTGTCTGGCTCTGTGGAACTCTTTTTAAGTCCACTTGCAGATAGCCAAACAGTACCGTCATAAATTAATAATTGTCCGCTGTTATTATTATACCACAACTGGCCTTCGATAGCATTATTAGGTTCAGTAGGACTTGCAAAGTTTTCTAATAAATGTAGCAAGTCTTCAGCAATAGCAGCGCCATAACCGGTACTATTCCTACCTGGTAATTTTATACTTGTAGTTGTGTTGATTGTTTGATCTTCAATTACTATTGGATCTTTATCAGCACTATCAGTAAATTGTATTGTATATGCCATTTAAATTATCCCTCGTTAAAGCCAGATAAACTTTGTACTCTAACTGTATAATCAATTTGAATTAGTCTATTAAGTGATTTTTGTACAGGATGAAAAATAACATGTGTTAAAAGTCTACCATTGCCGCCTGCACTGTATGCTCTTAGTCCTAGTTCGTCAAATACATAAAGACTATCCGGACTTGTTGCAGTGTCAAATGCATCTTGGCCGTTTGGCTCGCCATAATCTAACAAACAAGTTACTAAAATATCAGTATAATTTGTACCACTCACATGGCGTGTTTCAATCTTGTTACGAGCAGGATCAAGATTGTTTACACTTCTATCATCTACTACTTTAGTAAATGTTTCGTTGTATAAACTAGCATTTGTGCCTGTGCTGTTTGGCGTCAAGTATGTAATAATACCTGTAGGGTCAACACTAGTGCCACCGTTGCCAAATCCCATTTGATAAATCCAGCCTGTGCCTGCATTGCCTAAACTTTCTGCAAGACTAATACTCATATTTTCATAATGAATAGCGTTGCGTTTGTCTACAATAACCTCTCCAGTCTCTGGATTGTGTATTTTAATGTGTCCTTGAAGTAACACACCACTTTGTTCATTTAATTTATCTGTCATTTGTTTTATATCCTGCTTATTGTATTTATCGCGGCAAGTCAACTGTTGCTGCACGTAAGAATCTACTAATGTCTGTATCTGATTCACCTAGAGGTGTCCCAAGTGCATTCCATACTATTCCGGTGTGTCTGACAATTGTTACTTTAACGTTTTCAATTGGTGTTTCCAATAATGTTAGTGCAGAACCGCTTATACTAAATTCTGCCGGCAAAGTTACATCGCCCTCTGGACTATCTTGTGCTGTCGGATTTGGCATTACATAAGAACTAATTGTATTTTTACGTAAACGTCTGCCTCCTACAAATACTTCAAATTCATTAACACTATTTGGAACAAAGTCTAACGGATATGTTGCCGTAGTGCCATCCGCTAAAAATTGCGAAGTTAGAGTTTCGTCTTTGTATGGCATAGTTGCAGTTGGTCCTTGGTTATAAACATTTTCTCCTTCGAGATAAACTGTCTTAACACCAGTACCTAATGTACCTCTGCGTAGTTGACTTAGTACGTTACCATTTCTTACAAAGTATTCAATGCGTTCACCGTCTATAAACAATATTCCAGGAACACTGCTTGTTGGTGATGGTTCAGGTAAGGAAGATCCGTCTGTTACTGTAATACTCTGATCGTACCATTTTAGATCAGCGGCTAACATTACACCGTTTCTATCGTCAAGACGTTTGTAATGCGTTCTGTTGAGCATATCTTTAAATTGGCTCCATCCATATTTGTTAACTAATACAGGATCTGCAAAATGTAGTAATTCAACTACATCATTTGCAGTGATTTCTACATTAATTTTAACATAACGCTTATTATTAGTTACATAATAATGTACACTAGGAATTAGCAAATCACCGTTAAGAGTTACCCAAACATATTGTGCATCTAATGCACGTCTTGATAATTCAATTAATCCAGCAGTTAAGTGATTGTACTGATACCAATCAGCTGTTCCTACAGTTAACGAAATTCTATCTACAATATCATATTGCTGTCTATCAAACCCTTGCGAATCATGGTTACTAAATTGATATACTGTAATAACATCGCCTTCGTTATATGCACTGTCAATATACAATGTACTCGGAGTTGAGACAAATTCATTGCTCGAATCAAAATATCCATATCTATATTGACCATCACTAGTAATATAAACATTTAGTATATCACCGTCTTGTTGTTTAACTCGTGTTTTTAATCTAACAATACTTCCGTTACCAGTGTAAGTCCAATCGAGATTATATGCTAATTCTACATTATTTAAGAACACTTTCATCTCTTTGTTGCTAATAGCCCCCACCGGAACTTGGAATTCTTCTAGTCGGTATTCACGGCTTGCGGCTGTTGTAATAAAGCGGCGTGTATATCCTGCATTTAGAATTTTATTATTAACCTTTACAATACTAAACCAAGCACTTGGCTCATTATTAAACGGAGTCTGATTTAACTCAAATGCTACTGTACTTCCGTCTGCTGTAAATGTATCAATAGACACTTCACTAAAGTTTTGTGTTGCACCACTAAAGAAAGCATAACTTATAACGCTTCCTGCTGCTGGTGGCGTAGCAAACGATATAACAACGTTGTTTGGATACTCGTAGGTGTTATCACTTTCTTGGATTACGTTAGATAATGTTTCGCCATTTAGTGTAACAAAGTACTGAAGATTTTCTACAAATCTTACATTAGTTAAGAATTTACTTGTAATTCCATCTGCAACAAAATTATCAATGTCTAATATATCTGTACCACTTACTCCTAGTACTGCTAAATGTATTTTAGCATTTAGTGCAGGTGCAGTATTAAACGTCACTAACTTGTTAGCATAGTTAATAGTGTAATCTTCTGCTAATACAATATTATATTCTACTTTTACAAATAAGCTGTTTGCTTGCAACGGTGCTATATCTAGACTGAACGTCGTAGTTACTCCATCGCCTGTATAATTTCTTGAAGTAATTTGACTACTGCCGTTTTTTGGTCTTTCATATACTTTAATATCAACTGTATCAAGCAATTGTCCTGGAACTAATTCTTCTGGACCGCTGCTTGTAGTAGCAGTTACAAATCCGTCACCGTCAATAGTAATATCTTCTGCTCTTAACCCAGTGGCAGTCGAATAATTAAGATTTCCACCAGTAAGTATAGTGTCATAACTATTAGGCTCTGGAAGGTATGTGCCGTCACTAGTTGTTTTTCTAATAATGATAATATCGCCTGCTTGGTTAGCAAGATCAAGTCCATCATTATCAAGGAATACAACAGTAGTAGTTCCGTCTCCTGTAATACTTTGACATATTGCATTTGGATTAGTTACTGGGGTTGCAGTGCCGTAGTTGACGTCATCAACTCTTACACCGTTTTTATAAATGTTATAAACAACACCGCTTGCTAATGGTGCAGCAAGATCAAGACTTATAGTCGAACCATCAAGTTCAAAAATTTCATCTTCAAATGTAGTGTCATAACTATCCCACGTGTCTTCGTACCATCCATCTGCATCCCATCCACGGCCGGGGCCGAAGCCAAAGCTCTTAACTTCAACACCGCCGTAATCTAACCCAGTCATAAGTTGATTTAGATCCTTGCCTGTCATTCCAACTGTTGGAGTATAATAATTATTAATTCTGTCTTGTGCTTGCATTAAGCTAACAGTTTTTTTATACTCAACTCTTATTGATTTGCCGTTAGCCTGAGCTTCAGTAAACGAGATTTGTCCGTAATATCGATCATACCCTTTAGTAGTATCAAGTAAATTACTATAGGTATATTCACTGTTTAATGCTTCTTGAGTATTAACGTATACATTTATAGTCGACCTTGATAAGTCCATTGGCCATACTAAGTTAAACTCATACTTGTTGCCACTTGCTGTAAATGTTTCTGTTTGACTTATTATTGTATAAACATATGTTCCTGTAGTTCTATCAAACTTAACAGTAGAATGTATTCCTCTAACTAGTCCATTGCCTATTTGTACACTATATGTTGCTTCTTCTCCGCCATCGACGATATTGTTTAGTGCTGACACTGTAGGAGCACTGTAGTATCCGCTACCTGCATTAACTACATCAACTTTAGTTACTTTGCCGTTGGTTCCGATGTGTGCTTTTAACACGGCGCCTCCGCTGCCGCTTAATGTTAATTCAGGCGAACTTCTATATCCGCTACCCTGGTTTACTACTTTAACACTTGTAATTTTGTAACCGTTGTTATCTAACCAATTTTTATTTGGATAAGTTTCAACGTCAGCGTTGACACCAATTAATACACCATCTTGCACTTTAATGGACTGCGGAACAATGTTACCTTCAACTACATTGTATGACGGTGGCAAGTCAAAGTCAGTAACAACTGTACTTGTATTATCAAGACCTTCGTATGCACTTAGATATTCTCTAATTTTAGTACCGAACGGTTTAACTTCTTTAATATAGGCTTCATAACTTGGAAGGTTATCGTTATTAAAAGTAATATCTTCTCTTAACATTCCAACATTATGTTTTGCTTTAATAAAGCTAGTTTTGAATGCCCAATCGATATATGTTTGTTCACTAAATGCATATCTTAGACCTGCAAAGAATAATGCATTAAAACTAACTAATAGTTCGTCAATAAACAAATCATCTTTAATTGATGTTAATATAGTTCTAAGTTCAATTACCGGTTCACTATCATAAATTTTAGTATCAAAACTTATAGTATCAAAACCTGTAGAAGATTCAACAGTATCATATAGTGTAGATTTAAACTGTATTGTACCGTCTTGTCTACCAACAGTGTTGTAATTAACAGTGTAATCGCTAGTATTTTGATCATCTACTTTTTCTAATAATAACCAACCCCCTGTACCAACTGTTGATATCTTTACAACATCGCCAATGGTATCGTCTAATGCAGTCAATTCATAGCTATTGTCAATTAGATAATCAATCTCAGTTAATGCACTGTAACTAGTTGCATACCAATCTGCATAATCCCAATACAGTCTTACATTATAACTTTGACTTTGAATTCTATTCCAAGTTCTAGTTTCACTAATTCTTTCGTATAGTGCCCATTTACCTTGTATAGCACTATCGCTATTAACTAAAACTGTAAATCTTCTTACAGTTAGTGTAGGATTAGTATTATAGTATTCACCTGGTTCTACAACCGTAACTTCAGTAATTCTACCTAGGGCATCAATTGTAGTCTGGAACTCTGCTCCTGTACCGGCGCCTGCAACTGTTACAGTTGGAGGCACTCTATAACCCCTACCCGGATTTACAATATCTACTCTTACAATCTTACCGTCTACAACTACAGGAGACACTATAGCTTGTGTTGCTTTTGCAACACCTATAAATGCTAAATCATCTATTGTATCTACAGTTGCATCCCATATGTTAGTTACTTTTCCCGGTGCTGGATCCGCATTAAACAATGTAGTAAAGATCTTATCATCTACAATTAAGTTTTCTTTAAGGATAAGATTAGTGCGTTCAATGAATTGTTTTAAAGCTTCATAACGATTTGCAAACCAACTCTGTCTTGGTCTATTTAAAGAACCGTATTTTTGTCTTAGGCTTAACATCGGATCAGGGACTACGCGATTTTGTTAATCGTATCCAACTAAGCTGTCGTACCATTTTCTAATAATATCTCTGTTAGGTTGACTTGTTTCAAGGCCTTCAGATATAATTTGATATTGTGTATGAACATTTTGATCTTGATTTTGAATTGTCCAGAATTGCGTACTTAATGCTACGTCAGTACCTTTGATATATCCTTCTACATTATAGAGTACAAAACTGCTTGGACTAATTAATCCAGCAAATGTATATCCTTTAGCAACAGGGTCAGCAATGTAATCTGCTACATCGCTAATGTTAATTTTTCTAAATTCTACATCGGGTGTAATCTTTTTGTTAGCTACCCAGAAATAATAAGTTGTTTTAAACGTACCTGCTATACTGTCGTATTTGCGCTTAGTGCTGTATGCACTGTCACTGTGTAGACTAGTTCCGCTATAGCCTTTTGCAAATCCGTTTTCAGTATCTGCTGCTGCATCCCACACACTAGGTAATACATCAGACTCTACCCATTCGTATACATCAATAGTGCTACCTTGAAATACTTTAGTCCAATTTTGTGTGCTATAAATCACATTACCTTGATACGGATTATAGAATTTAGCATTAGTTAAATTCCACCATACTTCGCCAATATGGTCACTACCCCAGCTATTAGTTACATCAACAGTAGTTCCTCCAATTAGCGAAGTATCATATAATGCAGGATCATAATAAGTTTTAAATGTCAACTCTTGTTCAGCAACACCTGCTACTTTTCCTTGAATTGGATCAATATAATCGATATATGTTAATAATTCATTTTCCTTTGTATTGTAAAGGAACATCTTTTTAATCTTGTTAATATCAACTGTAGGTTTGGCAGCTCTATGAGTTGTCCACATAGTTGATAACTTGCTATTAGAAAAGTCTATTACTTGGCCAGTATAAATGCCAGAAACTTTGGTTGGTAACCCAACATACAAGTGATTGTTTTTAGCAAGAATATTTCTACCAAAGTAGTTTACATCACTATCTGGTATTTGTATTGTTTGTGCAAATAATAATTCCGACTCTATCTTTTCGTAAACGTATACAACTCCCACATCTTTATTAACTGTTTTAAAATCTGTAAAGCCGCTATCAAACACAGTAGTAAATGCGTCAAAGTACGTTTTAGTTTTTGAATCTGCACTTCTAGATGAAACGTGTAATTTTTCTCCGTCAAATTCTACTTTCCAACCAAACATTTCAGCTCTCTCATTATTAGGACTGCTTAATGTTTGTGATTGAACAAATACTCCGTCAACTTGTTTATAGATATAGACAATGCCCTGATCTGCTTTGTAGTCGTCATTTAAAGGAGCGCTAATTGCAATTAACATTCCGTCAGTTGAGATTGACACTGAATACCCAAATGCCGATGTTTTATCAGGTGCATCTATTTCTTGCGATTTTTCAAAATGTCCTTTATTAGATCTATAAACTACTATTTGATTAGGCGACGTAACATCATATAATGCATTAACAACTAATACTTCTCCAGAAGTTGCAATATCAAATTGCGAACCAAATTCCTCAAGGCCAGTTTGATTTAATATAGTAAGTGTACTGTCGTCGCCTACACTAAGTCCAGTTGAGTTAGGAATAAATCCAACGTAATCAACTAAATCGCTTGTCAAATTCCAATCGTTAAAATTAAATGCTCCAGCGGCAATATTAGTTTTTGCAACATATAGATCATTACTTAGATAACAATGTCATTAGTAAAATAATTAAGACCTTGGCTAAATGTACCTTTAAAGTTTTTATTCTTTGCATAGTCCCAATTATAAGTTAGACTATTTTCTTCACCCTTTTTAATGAAATACAATCTACCCGGTAAGCTAGATGTTTTAGATCCTTCAGCGTGAACAAATCCTCTGTAAAGATTTCCGTTTTTAGTAATTTTTATAGAACTACCAAGTTTAAAGTTTGCCTGTTTTTCAGGAACTGTGTAACTAGCTATACGATCGTATCTACCCGGTGCAGCTTTAGAATATATAGTATAAAGACCTTCATTAGCTAGTCCGCTTGAAGTTCCCGTTGTTTCAGCTGGAATCTGATATACTTGTGTCCATTCGTTGTTAACTGCACTTGGAGAATTTGCAAGTCGAGGTATCCCTGACACAGTTGCAGTTGTATAAAACCAATATTCTATATCTAATAAACTAGATGATAGTGTTAGTGGTATAGTTGTTGGAGCTTCAAACACTAAAAGTTTGCCAATACCTTCGCTAGGTAAACCTAGGCTAACATATTGTATCTGTCCCATTGTTCTGTTGGCTTGATAAGTTGGACTAGGATCTCCAGGAATTAGGTTAAATCTAATTTCAGCATTTTGTCCATACACATCGCCTTCAGACCAAGTGCCTGTTAAACTCTTAATGAATACAGTTACATTAAGGCCTTTTCGTTGGTAGAATGCAACTACGCCAGTAGCGCCGGTTGTTAAGTCTGCTACAGTCTGTCCTACTTTAGGTTCAAATGGATTGCCAGCAGCATCAAACTTTGTGTAGTTGAAGTTTATATAACCGTCCCATACATCATAAATTATCTGAGTAGCATTAGTAGTTGATGTTGATAATCCAATAGCTGTCAGGTCTCTAATAATACTAGTACCGTATTGAGGTAGTTGATTAACATATAACTCAATATTGTATCCTTGAACAAATGCATCACTGATTGCTTTAGGAGCTCTAACTACATACAAGTTACTTAAGAACGGCGAGGTAGAACCATATGCACCTGGTAAACCTTGATAACTTAATTTTTGTATATAAGCATTATATGTATTTTGACTGCTAGTTGTAGCAGTGTTATAATCTAATGAATTATAGAATACTGTAGAAGCGTGTGCTATATCTGTAATAACATCGTAAAATACTAAACCTCTACCTTGATCTGTATTTTCAGTAATAGCCGTTGGTGTATAACTAGGAGTATCAATATACCAGAAGCCGCCCAGTTGTGTGCTAGTATCAATACTATCACTCGGACCTTGTAAAATATACTCACCAATAAAGTCACCGTCGTTACGGAATAAACTATCAGTACTGCTAAATGTACCATTAACGCCTGTTAAGTACATTACTACTTCCGCACCTACATTAAAAATATAATCAACTGTTCCGAGAGCAGTTTGAGTTTGCAGTATGTCGCCTAATTCTGGTTGAACAGTTGACGATCTAACATATAACACTACATCAATTTTCTTTTGAATTGTGTGAGTTTGTTCTATAAATGCTGCATCAATCACTGCAAACGATCCGTTAAACGGTGAACGAGATGCAAGTGCTGCTAATCCTTGATTAGAGTATGTTGTTTGATTCCAGGCAAGTTTAATTTGATTGCCTACTCCGCTACCATCATACTGCGCTAAGGGTGCTCTAATTAATAGATGTGTTACTGGCTGGTTTAAAAATGCTAAGGATGCTTCATTAGGATCTATTGCATAATTTCCAACAAGTAATGTTGGTATAGATTCTGTACTAGTATTTTCTATATTTAATACATCAACAATATATGTTATAGAATTAAAACTATTAAACTGAATACTTGCTTCTTCACCTTCTATATCAACTAATGATTTCCATAATTGTTGATCTTTAGCAACAATTGAACCTTTGCCGTAATCACTGCCAGGAACAAACGTACCGGCATATTTTGTTTTAACATTTGACGCATTTGGTGATCCAACAATTACATATGCTCCGTCTGGACTAACTGCAACTGCCGCGCCAAATTGTTCTAAATCATTACCAAACTTAAAGGGTTCGATAACTTGTGTTTGTACAAAGTTTATTGAATCAGTGGCACGAGAATAAACATAAACTTTTCCGTCGCCCTGGTCTGGGGCTCCGACAATCAGTGTGGTATTTCTATCATCAACACTCATCGCAGTACCAAATGATACATCTGACGATGTTGATGGTTTTGTTAATCTTAATTGCTCTGTAAATAAGTTTTCATTCTTAAGTACTGACCATTTACCTAGACCACTAACATTATCAATCCATAGATAATCATTGGTGTCAAGATTTTGTTGTAATATAGTATTTGCTGAGGAAATATTAGCAGCACGCACTTTTAAGAAACACGTAATAGAACCTACACATTTAGTAATTTCTGTTTGTACAGTGGGTGTGAGCAAAGTAATAACATTTTTATCTACAGCAGATACAACATAGAAGCCATCTAAATCAAATTTTTCTGTAGTTGATGCTGCTGTAGAATCCTCAGCAATATATTCTACATAGTTACTAAAACTATGTAATCCAATTACATCATCAACTTCAATGTCAGTAACGTTAGTTGTAAGCGTTAGAGTAAACGAAGTAGTTCCAGCTGAAACTGCTTCAACTTCATAATCAGTGTCAACATGTTTATATACACCCCAATCAAGATTATCATTTCCAACCCAGATATAATCAGTTATTTTAACATCTACAAAATTAAAATCAGCAATATTAGCATAACTTGTTGCAATACCACGAACATCTTCAGGATTTACATATCCTGCATTTTTTACATAACTTGTATCTACATACTTTTCAGGGAAAGGTTTATGGTTGTAGTTAGGAGTTTTTTGGTAAACTTCATAAGGGAGTATTCTGTAGACTAGATCAGTTTCTGTTCCGGTTGTACTTGTTACTAAGTCAATTGGCTGAGGAGTTAATCTAAATTTACTTTCATCAAGTAATAATTCATATTCTTCAAACCCATCACTTGCGCCGTATTGGCCGTCACGGATTGCCCATTCTTCGTAAAACTCTAAACTATCTTTATCAGCACTACTTAATACATCAAATAGTTTTGTTAATGCATTTTTAGTACCTTTGTCCTGTATCATACCTTGATAAAATTTATACTGACTCACATCATCATTAATAATATTTTCAAGGTATTGACGTTTCTGATAACCGATTAAGTGTTGCGCCATGCGCTGTTGCTCAGTATCAAAATTGTCTGAATCTAAGTCATAAAAATCTGCAAACTGATTAGTTTTGTATTCAAAGTTTGCATATAGTCCTGCTTCGGGTTTTTCGTTTAAGCGATTCCAGTCATTTGCATCAAAAGATTCTGCCCCAGATAATTTAGTAGATGCACTGTAGTAAAACTCTTTATATTTTACAATACTACCAATTGCATAATCCGTCCAAGACTCCCAAGTTGTTGCCTTAGCATCATCATATATAAATCCGGGAATATTTAAACTGCCGTCCCATTCTTGAGTAACATATCCAAGAACTTTAATTCTTTCCTGTCTGTAACCCGGTTGTGTATCATAAATGATATCACCAAATACAGTCTTATTATCAATCAATAACACATGCTCTTTTTGTACAAGAGGAAGTTTAACAGCAAACACACCGTCGGCGGTATTTCTTGGACGAATAATAAACTCGTTAGGCGAACGTCCTAATGTTGAAAATTCCTGTACTAATTTTGTACCGTCTGATTGAAGCAAACTGTATCCGTAGAAACTATCAAAGATATTATCTACCATTGAATACTCTGATACAAATTTTAATTGTGTAGCTGCTGGGCTTAATGTAATAACACTGCCTTCGCCCCAGTTTTGTGTAGTCCAGAATAAGAATTCATTTACACTGTGGCGCCAGTTTAATACAACCTTTGCATCGCCTTCGTAGTAATCAAATACAAATCCTTGGTCCATTAAGTACTCACCGTAGCCTAATAGAAAGTCGACTACGTCTTGGATAGTAACAAATAATTGTCCGTAATCTGCTTCAAGAACAATATTTTTATTAAACTTTCTTCTTACAAATGCAGTTCTGCCGCCAATTAACGGTAGCGCAGGTAGTTTAACAAGATTAGTTGTATCAAAATCTGTACTGCTTATAAAGTTAGATTTTACTCTATAATATGCACCCTGGTATTCAATATTTTGTCCGGCAACATATTGTTTGCCGCTATCCCATATTAAGTAACTTTCACTAATTCCGCCAATGTTAATACTAGGATCTGATTGTGTAGATATTGCTGCATAATAATTAAAAGATGCAATTTCAGTATCATACCCGTTAATCACGTAGCCGTCACTTCTGCGCTCTACAATGACACCACTGTAAGAAACAGTTTTAATAGGAGTACTTGTGTTTAAGAATATTTTATAGTTTTCATCTGGAACAAATACATTGCCCTCATTTAACGGTGTGCGACTATCTAATATTAATCTAAACTTGTCCTTATCAGTAAATCCTGCTAGCTTGTATCCTAACTGATTTTTAATAGTTCTAATGTTTGATTTGTAGGCAGTGTACGATGTTGTTATATCAGCTGCCATATAATTTGCAATATAGTTTACAACACCACTAGTATAAACTTGAACTGTGTCTTCATATGTATTTGGAAATACAATATCAGATAATTTTATTCTAGTATTTGTTTTAGCATATATTAAATCGCCTGAAATGTTTCTTACTTGATTAATTCTATCAAACCCAGTAGCAAATAGCATATGTGGTTTGTTAATTGCAAATGCGGTAATAACACTAAACGGATATTGGCTACTTGCTCTCCAAGCACTTTCAATAGGGGCGCCATCGCCGAATACAAAACTTTCATCTAACAATTGGTTATCAAAATAATTGATATAGCCTGACTCAATAGGAGATAATAAATTACCTTCACTATTAACCGGCAAGTGGTTAGTTAACCCTGGACGTTTATAATTATTAAGTATTTTATATTTTACGCCAGGTTGTCTTACAATACCTGCTTCGATATCTTGCCATAAAAGCAAGTTCTCTTTGGTGTAGGGAGCAGGGCCGTACTGTGTTTCCCACCACGTAGGCATAACTGTAAACCCAAGCATTTCCCAAGGGTGTGTATGCGGGCGATCAGTATCGTAGGCTTGCTGGTAAATCTGTCTCCAGAAGCCCGGTAATACCGCACCAGTAGGACCAGTACTACCTGCGTAGTTAAATGTAAACGAGTTAGCTCTATCAAAGAAATTATGTAATGTGTAATCTTGGTCAATTAGTTTTGTCCACTGCAAAAAGTCAGCTAGTATTACTCTATCAATTTGACGTTTACTAACTGCTGTATTTCTGTAGTCACCGCCGATAAGACTATGTATGTTTAAGAAATTAGTATCGTATCCTACTTTAATGTTATTAAAAATTCTTTTTTCAAGTTCTAGTAATAAGTCATCTCTATAATCATCAAACGCTGCAATCTTACTACCGTCGTGTCCTTGAATAATATATCTCGGAGTTTGGTAGGTATCGTCTAAGTATTTTGCAGGCTCGTATGAAGGATACAGGCCTAGCTTGCTTGGCGTAGGTGGAACGTAACTGCCGTTAGTAGTTTCATATTCATATATATCAACTATATCATCAGGCTGTTTAGCCGCTGTAATTAAAACATAACCTTCAGTGTTAAACGTATAATCTCTACCTTGAACTAATTGTACTTCATTTAAGTATACTTGCACTGCTATTCTTGAAGGTGTACTTAATGAAAATGCTGTTGACAACGGGTAATACAATTCGTCGGCATCAATTACGGCAGTAGTTAGTTTCTTAGTTGCACCGGTAGGAATCATGTCACTAAAGAAAAACGGTTGTGTAGAAGTTTTATCTTTATTAATTTCTGTTAGAATTGCATCTACATGTGATTTAATAGTACCGCTAAAACTTATATCTTCTGCTGTCTGTAAGAATAATCTTTTAAAAGTTGAGTATTGCAGCATTGCAAACTTTAAACTTTTTACAACATTTGCATCGTTATCTAACATATTATACATTGCAAGATTCATTGGTGAACTATGTTGTACAAATCTACGACCTAGTTCTGTTACATTTCCAATATCTCTTAAATTACTTGTACCCGGATATGTTCCTACAAATTCATCATTTTGTTCTACAATAGTAGCAACGTGATCATTTACTTCGCCAAGCGTAAATTCTGTAATATTTTCATTTCCAGGATTTCTTTCTAAGGAAGCTGGAATTTCATAATACCCGTTTGCATTTTTTGTAGCTGCACTACGTGCCTTAATAAGAACTACGTCATTTAAAGTTAATGAATTTATAAATGTTACTATTGCATTATTATTAACATTAGTAGTAATAGTATAATCTGTACCTTCAAATTGTAATTTATTGTTTAAATATACTCTTGTCCAAAGATCAGTTAATAGGCCACTATTGTCATACATGTCAATAATAAACCCAACACTAGTATTGTCAAATATATATTGTCTAATTACTAGTTGTTCGCTAAGTACATTAATTTTTTTCCAACCTGATAAGGTAATATATGTATCTAATGCAGAATATTTTCTTAAAAATCCAATATCAGTATTTTTAGTAAAAGCGTTATTTACAGATGTGTAGGTAAACGAATCAAATAATAAATTAAAATCAAAAACAATGTCACCGACATTATTAATACTTCTATAAGAAAGTGGAAACTTTAACTCGTCATCAGGTGTGCCATTTCCTACTCGATAACTAAACAGTTTGTTCCCTGCAAATGTTGAAGACGGGTATACAGTTGTGTCTGCATAAGATTTACCGTTAATATCAAAAATATCAAATAACGGAGGCTGATTAGCTTGTGTTTTATCTTGTGTAAGTTTCCACTCTATACCAGTATAATACAACATCTTACCTTTGTAAGTTGTGCCATTTAATACTAACACAACTTCATTAGTTTGTGGAACTGAATCAGTTTCTGGAATTAATGTGATTTGCCTGTTAGTTGCGGCACCACTTGCAAAGTTAATAAATTGAACTTTAAAAATTCGACCAGATACTAATATATCAGTGTCTGCTGTAAACATAATACGCATGCCGTCGGCAAGATCAATGCCATCAACGTTGTATCCTGGCGATCCTTCAATAGTTGAAAATGCATCTATCGTAAAATCATCAACTAAATTAACATCTGTTTTAGCAACAGTACCAAATTGATTTAATTTTAGATCTGCTTCAAATTCAATAATAGGACGTTTAGCACGTTGTAACTGATCTACATCAACAATTTGTCCATTTGCTGTTGCTGCTGTTTCAATAACACTTTTATGAAACCAACGGTTATAACGACTCCACAAGTTGCCGTCGATACTTGCACGATTGATTACGATGTAATCTTTATCTTCTGGATAGCCAATTGCTACGCTGTAAGGAAGTCTATCAAATCCTTGTGCATCAAATTCTACATCAATATTAGCAGTAAATGCTGTTGGAACATTTAAACTTGTTTCTGCAATAAGATTAATACGACTACCAACACCTTCAACATAAAATGTAACGTTTGCATAAGCAGCGGGTTCTACTTCGCCGGTAAACTCAATTTTCATTCCGTTTGATAGTTCTATACCATTACTACTTTTATAGAAACGCTTACCGACTACTTCTTTTTCAACATCAATAAAAGTTGCTTCGCTAATGTCTTTAACAATAATAGTACCACTTGCTTCTAGGTCGTTTGCTGCTACATAGTATAATACTTCAGGGGTATCTGTACCTAATTGTAATGTACTAATACCTTTTTCTAGTCCCTGTACACTAACACCTTCAAGCACTAGAATACTTGAACTATCTAACTCAAATCCGTCTTCAAGTGTTCTCTTTGTCTTAATTGTAAATGGTAAGTTTGGAGTATCAATATCAAACTTGTAGGTAATTCCTCTATAAAGAGTAATTGTAGGGTTTTGTGTTAATCCGTCTGGACTGAATACATAAGTGTTATTATCAACATTATCACCGATGCGAACAGTGTAAGTACTTTCAACATCAACTGTATTCCCTGCAATTCCAATTGTCTGCGGACCTAAAGGTAACCAGTAGTATTCACGAAAGTTACTAAACTTATCCCAATCAATACTAGGATTCCATGCATATTGTTCTTGCTGGTTGAACACACTATGATTGTCGTTAGATTTATTAAAATTGTTTAACTGATTAACAAAGTCGTTATAGTCTTTGTAAAAAGTAACATTATCTAAATTGTCTTTGATAACTGCCGCTGGTTCTAATTGATAGTTAAACCTATCAGCTGATACATCACCGATATAATTGTCACTCGCAGTAAATGCTCTAGCAGTTTCTCTACCAATATATCCGTTGAGTTTTTGAACTACGCCTGGCTGTATTAATTGGTCTAATGTACTATTTAAAAACTTCTTGTTTGGAATTGTTCTAAAAAATCTTGGAAGGAAAGATTCACTGCTGCGTTTGTTAGTGCCGTCTGCTGGCAACGCTGATTCATTTTGGTCGTTATCGTAAGACATTATTAATAAGGCCCTCCAGTTATAGATAATCCACTGCTTGTTAAACCTGTGTTAACTGTTGTTGCATTTGTAGTAATAGCACCACTTGAACGAAGCCTTGTAGCAGTTACAGCGTCAATTAGTTCAATGTCAGCAACAGTTGCTGCGCTTATAAAAATTTCATCAGACTCTGATTTTATTTCAAATAAACTACCAAACGTTTGTGCTGCTTGGTTTGGAACTATTACAAATGTTACTAAGTTAGGTGTTAATTGTTGCATAACGTATGTGCTCAACTCTGTAAAATAGAACGGTTCTCCAAACTCCCAATTTTCTAGAGCAAAAAATTCATTGATTGCTGCAATTACTCTAGTTTTAATGTCATTATCGTTAATCACAATATCAGGATTCTTTACAATTTTAAATTTTGCTTGTAGTGTTGCATCGGCTATTTCTCCAAACAGTATCTTATACTTAACTGGATGATAAATAATTTCGTCACTAATTGACTTAATTTTGTTAAGTGATTGTCCGTAATTTAAATACAATTGATCACTACTCGGTGAAAGAGGTTTTGTACTTACTGTGCCGTCAATATAAAGCCTAAAGTTATTATCATATGACTTTGTTAATAGATACACATCTACAATATTACTTACACTTGGGTCAATTCTGCTACTTGCATCTGCTGCATGTACATAATGAAATTTAAGTTTATCGCGACCAATTTTAGCAAGATAGCTTTGTGTCGTAGTAAGAACGCCTGTTGTTTTAATTAAAATCTGAAATAAATCTTCTGCTATAAAATAAAATATTTGATTATTATCAGCCATTGTTGTATTAGATAAAGAAATCTTAGTATCAATTACTTGTATACTGCCTGTACCATCTGAGAATACATATTTTCCAAGGTCCGTTGAAACGGCTGTTGAAATATAATTATATTCTTCTACACCATCAATAGTAGTTGTCTTTAATTGAAATACATACTTGGTTAACGGATTAACAGTTTCATTTACTATTTCATCAAATATTTGAGGATCATCAACTACACCGTCGTCGTCACCGTCAAAAAAGCTAACTTGAATTTTGCTACTGTCTACATAACCTTCGGCGTCTCTATATTCTTCAACGATTTCCCAATCAAAATCAACAGCAAACGGCGAAGTTAAATCAGGAGACTTATTAATGTTTAAAACTGAAATTTTATCTTTAATAATTTTACCAGTTCTATTGTTGTAAATTTTATCCGAGCTATCAAAATAGAATCTAATTTCTTCAGCACTTTCAAATACATATCTACTAGCACGATATGTAATTGTATATGTTTCACCGTTTGTTTCAAACAGTAATAACCAACTTGCATCTAATTGTTGATTAGTTGTATCACCAGTTTTACCAATACTAAAGAGACTGTCAATGTTTAAGTTGTTAGTTGTAACTATTCGCCATTCGCCTATATTAACGTCAAATCTTAAACCAAAGCTATTGTATGCAAATACTTGATCAATCAATTGTAGAGAAACAGCTGGTTGTAATTCTGTTGCTAGTCTAGGTATTATTTGTGTAAGCCTTGCACGATTTGCTACGTCCAGTAAATCACCTGGAATATTATCATTAAGCATTACTGGTCCGGTGCCGTCTGCATTTGTTGCTGTTCCGTCGCCTACTACACTGATAATTTTAGTCCATTTGTATAACGTGCCGCCTGACGGTATACCCGAACTAAGTATATTACCTAATTTATTATCATTTTCACTTTGAAAATACTTTCCTACCGGTGGTTCAAATTTAACAAGTGTTCCTGGTTTTAATAATTTCAATGTACTTGCAGTAAATGCACTTAGCTGAGAACGTGTGCCAACGGTGTTAGTAAAATATCCTGTATTTTGATTTGTATCGACTGTTTGACTATTCCAAGTTATTCCTAAGTCGCCTACTAGAGTTTTAGGAAAACTATTATAGTAATAGTTTTTAATTTTTTTATCAGTGAGTATAGGTTCTATAATATTTGCAATTGCACCTTCAATATCAGTTTTAGAAATAAAACTAAATTTTAATTTAGGTATTAAAAACTCTTTTGTTATAATACCATCGATGCCAAACAAGTTAGTTTTAGAGTATTTTCCAGTTGCATCTACTAGATCTAGATAACGACTAATTCCGCTTGCAGTTCTGTTAACACTTTTTACTTTAATAATTTCTTGACTAATACTTAACGGAGCAATTTGATAATCTTCAGCAGTTATCATTCTGTTCTGTGTGTAGTAAGTTGCAGGTGCATTGCGTTTAATACTTGCACTTGATTCGCTTGAACTTGCATTATCAACAGTATACTTTAATTGAAATACCATTGTAACCTGTTCTGTTTTACCAGTTTTACTGATGTACGGAACTTTAATACTAACACCGCGCATATCTGCCGGCTCAATTACGATACGCTGATTTTTACTTGTTCTGTAATATACTCTAAAATTACCTTGTGGCAAGTTACCAAATGTACCATCAGAGAATATTAAACTGATTCTATCATTTGCTCTTGTAAGTACACTGTAGATGTTTCTAATACTTTTGCTTAAACTATTGTAGATTACGTTGTTGCCTTCAACAGCATCAACCTTTGACCATAGTTCTTCTTCAAGACCAAAGTTGTCAACTTTATACAACCATACATCAGAGTTATTAATATTTGTTGCATCAATTGCAACAACTTGATTAGTACTCGGACTGTCAACTGTAAATGTACCTTGGTCCATTGCACCTTGTCTAAAGTGACAGAAGTAACCAGTATTAGAACTTGCAGGACCTTTGCCGTCGTTTCTGTAAAGGAATGCAAAGTTGTTTCCTGGAAACGGTGCTTCTTCTTTAATTTCGCCGTTGTCTACATCAGTTGAGACAATTTCAAATCTACTAGTTGATCCGCTAATTGTTTTATTAAATCCGTATACTGGCAATTCAGTATTAGCACTACTTAATCTATACTGCTCTGTAGGTACACCTGCAACTGTATCTTTTTTTGCAGGGCGTCCAATACTAGAATTAACAGGCAGCGCTGCATTTAAAATTTTAGTAAATTGTTCTTGCCAATTAGGGTTGCTTGGATCGTTCCAGATAACTGTTTGGTTTGCTAAGTTTATGTTATTTGAATCTCTAACAACTTCTGTTGTGTTAACACTTTCAATTTTAAGCAACCCGTTTGCTGCTTGATTACGTTTAGGATTGTAGGAAAGCAAACGTGCAAGACGGAGAACTGATTCTCTACGTTCTGCAAGCTCTAAAAAGTTTTCACGTGCATTTAAGTCAGTACGGAAAGCAATGTTTTGACCTAGGAAAGCAATTAGATCAATAAGTGCAAGGTACTCTGAACTTTCAATGTAATCGTTAAAATCTTCTGGATAATTTTGACGAATGTAATTGATCATTGTTCGACGTAAATTGTCAAAGTCGTATGATTTGAAGTCGGCGTTTCTATAACTCTGATAGATACGCTTCCAATCTTCTGCTACTAATAAACGGTTTTGTCTGTCTGTACTTGACATGGATTTGCTTTCCTCTTAACTTATAGTGTATTTATTAATTTGAATAAACCACGTATATAATTAATTGGCTAAAAATCCGTTATTTTGGTCAAATATTAATTGCATATTTTCTACAATATTGTAGGGTAAAAATATCAATGTTGCTTCTATTTGTAAGCCACTTTCGTACTGATCAACTACTATGTTAGTAACACTTACTCTAGGATCGTAGTTAATAATAGTAGTTACATTTTCAGCAATAATCTGTTTGATATTTTCAGTTAATGGTTCATATAGAATGTCCCAAATAATTGTACCAAAATTAGGATTGCTTAAAAGTTCGCCTTGACGAATATGAAAGTGATTAATAATATCTTGTTTTACAATTTGTAAATCATACAGTTGAAATCCAACATTGTTTGGATTAACTGTAGAAAATCCCCTATAGGTTTTTTCACCTATACCATAGTCAGGACGAGTAGTACCTTTTACAGTAATTTGTTTATAAAGATTTTTCTCTAGTGTGCTCATACTGTATTTACCTTAATCTTGTCGGCCTGTTCTAGACAGAGTACTAGTAACTGTTGCTGCTCCGGCTCTTGCTTGCCTTAAAATAGCATCATCATAAGGCGGTGTAGTAACTGCTCCTGCTCTTGCTTCTGCTTCTCCTGCTGCTCCTTCGGAACTTGCACCTGATGCATTTCTCGAAGGTGTGCTTGTAACAGTTGTATTACTTATTGCTGCTCGTTCTGCTGACGTTGATCCCGATGCTGCAACTGTACCCGGAGCACATTTTTCATACGTATCTCCTAAAGGCACTGTAGCACCGTCTTTTACAGCAACCGGAGTTCCAGATGCACTTCCTGATCCGCTAGGTATTACCGATGGCGGAGACGGGGCCGCAGCAACTGCTGCCGCCGGCCCGTTCATATGTATAACCGATGCAGTTTCGTAATGGCCTGCACTAGCAATATTACTAGTTCCTGCGCAAGTTAATCTACCGTCAGCGCCCACTAATAAATCCCAGTTTGCACCAGTTTGTGTTGCCATCTGATTTGCTGCAACTATATTAACATCTGCTCCAGCTTTTAAATTAATATTTTTTGCAGCAGTAAAATTTATATCATTATCTGATTTAAAACTAATATTGTTTTTTGAATAAACTTCTATTGCTCCGCCGGCTGTCATTTCAATCCAACTTTGACCACTTCCGTGTGCAATATACACTAAGTCTTCTGTATTGTGGAAAAGTATCTGATGTCCTGTACGTGTTCTAATTCTTACTAATTCGTTCATAGGCAGTGTTGGATCACCGCCTTGATCTAATGTTGCATATTCACTAGGAGTTGTTGCAGCTGGTCCTTTTCTATACAAACTAGGATCGCCATCATCCATTACAAAAGTTGAACCAGTTAGTCTCGATGATGGAATTTCTGTTTGTGCATTTTCAGCACCTACTTTTACTTTAGGCTTTCCTGGTCTACGGTCTAGCGGGCCGGGTGTACTCATTCCAAATACCATACTAGGTACTTCTCGTCTAGCACTGGAACTAGTAGTGCCTCTAATTGGATCACTAAGTAAGCCGGCTTTAGTAAGTTGTGCTATTGCATCCGTGTTAACAGGTTTTAAAAACTGCGTAGGGTCGTTACCAACGCCTGGTTCATTTCTTTTGTTGTATTCTCCAACAGGAGAAATTGCAGTTTGATTTTCTTTGTTGTATTTTGTACTTGCATTTCCAGGTACCATAAAGTTCATAAACTTTTCTTGTACACAGCCGATCCAAAATCCTCGACTTTTATTTCCTTCTGCAAATATAACTAGTACTTGTGTCCCGACGTCCGGTGGCACTGCCCACATTCCGTAACTTTTTTGAGTATAATCAAATCCGTTGTTGTCGCTTGTTCCGTCGTAAGGTGTAATTCCGTAAAACGGACTTAGATAACTTACTATTGCCATTTCGCCAGTAACGTCTGTGGTGTTTCCTTCAGTTGATGATTTTAACAATTCAACTTCTAGTGAACCCATGTACTCAGTGTCTAAGTGATTGCGCACCACAGCCAAAAAGGGACCAGGGCCTTCAAATATATTATCACCTGGGGTTCTTGCTTCTGTTGCCATTGTTTATTCCTTAGAACGATCCTGATTGTTGTTGTGCAGAGATATTAGCTGCTTGTTTTGCTCTCAACGCTCTTAACGGTGCATCATCATACGTACTTCCAGCAGCCGGATTTGGCTTACTAGCTAGTCGTTGTGCAGCAGCTTCGCCGGCGGTGCCTTCTGATTGTGTACCAGCTCCTGAGTTAGATGCTCCGTTTACATTTCTTCTTGCAGCAGCTTCGCCTGCTGTGCCTTCTGAACTTGCACCAACAGCTGGGTTAGCCGGAGTAGTAGTTATTTGTCCTCCTGCATTATCTGTATTAACTAGCGTGCTAGTAGCTGGTGCAAGATTATCGTCATCCTGCCTTGGTCTACGTATAGTTTGTAAAGTTTGTGTAAATTGTCCGTTACTAAATTTATTAGCACAAAATATTACTTTATATAATCCACTAAATTCTCCTACAGGAGTAGTGCCGCCGCCTGGAAATTCCATATAACCATTTGGACCGTAGTCTAATGGAGTTCTAAAGTTAAGTGCAATATCAACTTCCCCATTTTCATAATTCATTGTGCCGTCGGCTGTAATGTTTAGTACTCCTGGAACTTGCAATGCATTATAGTTGCCCATCCCGCTATCACAAATATAATATGGATCGCCTAGTATTTCTAAATCAACCATAACTAAATCAACACTACTATTAACTAATGCATCATTAAACATTCTAGCAACTTGCGATTCAGGATGGGCACCATCTAACGTAGTCTTATTTTTTTGAGTAACTACTCTATCTAGAGTTTTGCCAAGATTTCCTGCTGACGCATTTCCTTTAGAAGTACTAGGTGTTGCTCTTTGACCACTCGAAGTAGTTTCATTTTTAATAGCAGTTTTACTATCTGCACCTGCTTGACCAAGGTCGCCGGCAATACTTGAAAAGAATGCAGTATTAAATCTAATATCAAAATTAATAATATCTTTATTTTTTCCTGTATAGATATAATTGTATTCTTTAGCTACTTGGGTTTTTAATTGAGGAATGCCAGGGCTTTTTGCACTAGCAGATTGAAATATACTTATATGTACAAGATACGGCACAACTCTATAAACAAATATTCTTGACGGGGTTCCAGTTTGTGAAACTACTTCGGGACTAGAGTCACTATTATAAACTTGCGTTTGAATTCTAAACCAAGGAACCATTCCATATTTGTCTGGCGTCTTAGATGCAATTGCTCTGCCGTAATCACTAGCAATAATAACTTCTTCAATTATAGTTTGTATTTGTTGCCCTGCTGCAAATGTACCAGTGCGTACATCGCCCGATATTTGTATTTTGCATCTATCTACTTTGCCTTTGATTGTTTCACTTTCTGAATTAGTAGGTGTTGCAAGTGGTCGTTTGCTACTGTCAAAATTAGATTTAGTAATCTTAGCTTTGCCAATGTCGTTCATGTTTTGTGTTTTTTCGGCATACTCGCGAATATTTTCTCCAATACTAGATCGTTTAATTGTTATTCCGGCAGCATTTTTTATTTCATTTCTATAATCAACTGGAACTTTTCCATTTATGTCTCCTGTTTGCGATATATAAAATTTTCTTATTTCTTCGTCAGTAAATTCTCGAGTAGTTGCAGTATCGTCTGCTGTCTCTTCCGGTTGTCCCATCATAAACTGTTGCGATTCTTCATTTGAAGATGAAGTGTTTGGAAACATTATAATATATTGATCAGCTTTTTTTGTTTTGCCGGCTTTTTCGCCTGCAAGTTGTCTATCGTTTATAATACGGGTTAAACTATTAGCTCCTGTTTGTAACATTTCAGCAACAGATGCTCCTGTAAAGGTTGTGTCAGTATGTGTTGTTTGTGTTTCGTCAGTTAATGCAGTTTCTTGATAAGGAATTGCAGTTACGGAATATACACTGCCTGATTCTGTTACATCAAATTCAATGTTTACCAGTTTTAAAGGAAACATTCTGCGTAAGTTACTTGCATGAATAAATTGTCCAGCATCATTGTATCCTTTAAATTCTACAGTAAGAAGATACGGAGCATCAATGTAAGTAGGATAACCTGCTCGTATTGCTGATACTTGTAATGCTTGTAAAAATAACCCCATACTGTAAGGTTCGGTTACTTTAAAACTAATACTTGTTGCATTTGTAGACCGAGTACCGTCATTGCCGGCGACAATAGTTGCAATTTCAACATCATCAATAAAGTATTCAATTTTTCCTTTTGCTTCATACAACGTTGCACTGCCGGGTGTTGGGCCGCCGCCGCTTCTAAGTATTACAATACTGGGATCCCTACGACGGTATGTGACATCTGGAAATGATAGTTCTTGTGCTGTTAGGCATCCCAACGTAAAGACATAATTGAAGCTGGTAAATTGTTCTAGCGGATTAGGAAGTACACTGCCGCTCATTCCGTTTGGTGATCCAAAGCCGCCACCGAACGATGCTCCTAAAAATCCGCCTAGGCCGCCTTTAATTCTATCCATTATGCCGCCGCCTAACCCACTAGCAATGTTACCAACTAAACTTTGTCCTATTCCTGGGCCAGTTAACCCATTTAAACTATTTGCAAGATTAACTGTTGCACCTTTTAAGTCTTGTACAGATCCCGATACAGAATCTAAAACTCCGTCAACTGAAATATTACCGCTTTGCGCAAACTTTTTAGCCGATGAAATTAGTTGCGGGGTAGCTGCATCAATAGTATCAGAAAAACTTTTTCCTGCTGCTTTTAATCTCGACGCTACATTTTGCGGAACTACTGCCATATTATATTCCTAATACTTTTGATAATGCGGCGCCTTTGGGTACATAAATTTGTATTCCTGCTATTAAATCAAATACAGGATCTTTAAGTATTTCCATATTGCGTTGGGCAAAAACCCACCATAAGTCTTTATCGCCATATAAGTCAAATGCTAACAGATCAGGGCGATGTGTATACTGAGGCTGTATTGTAACTAATACATCGTCTGATTCTGCAGGGATAGGTCGTATTTTTAAAATGTCAAGATACTGACCTTCTTGTGTAGGTGTGTTAAACCAAGGACTAGTTCCAATATAATTTGCCATTAGATAAATCCTTGTCCGTTGCCTTTGGCATATCCGCCACTGACAAACTTGTCTAGGCTAAATTGTTGTACAGCTCGTCTGCTGTATGTCGGCATCAATACTACTGCTACGTTGCATCTAGTTGGTGCCCAGGTATCTAGTGAGGGTAAGTAGATATAATCTACATCTGGCGGCAGTTCGCAAGTAAATTGTTGAACTACAACTGGAACATTTTTAAAAACATAATCGCCGTAGCCGTTAAGTTGTACTACTGGTGGCGGACTACCTTGATTGCTTGAATTACCGTAGGACATTTTCGTAACACTTCTCAAGTAGTGTACCATTGCTACCCAATATACTCCTTCTGATTCATTTTCAATAATAAAATCTCCACTGATCTGAATGTTATCAGGTTGACTACTTTGATAAACAGGAAAAGGATAGTTACTGTGTGTAGGTTTAACTTGGCTGTAAGTAGCACTATGCGACATAATAATACTAGGCGTATACGGAAAAATCATTCCGTTTGTTTCTGCTAATGCTGCCGAAAGTGTTGGTTCTAAACCCATACCTGGTGGTAAAGAAAGTCGGACACGCCAGTCATCGTTATCAGCTCCTTGCCAGCTAACTTCTGAAAATCCAACAGCTCCTGGCATACCAAACTTAGGAAGGCCGCCGCCACGCAATAAACTCATAAAGTTTTTAGCACTAAATATATCCTCAGCAATGCCTTTTACTGCGTTACCAGCTTGTCCAATTAATCCTTGACCAAAACTAGCAGCACTACCTAATAGGTTGTTTACTGCTGCTGATGCTTGTGGAGACACTGAATTGCGAGCCTGCGATGCTGCTGACGAAAGTGCTGCTGATGCCTGTTGTTTTAGGCCGCCGAAATTAATTGCCATTATTTGTTGTCTCCTATATGTTATTTAGTTGACAAAATTAAGTATGTATATTATAATGTATTATAACTATTGGAGAGTTCATGAGAAAAGTTAACTATTTAAATAACAAAGATATACTTAAAGAAATACACAAATCAAAGAGTACATTTTGTAGCTTTGTATCAAATACTGATCATCAGTTTGATCTTATTTTGCCTAATATTGACAAAATCAATATTAGAACTATTGCAGAAGCTAAAAGAGTACAAGCTAAACGCTTACAACACGAAGCATTTGAAGCTCGTAAACTAGCAGGAGAAAAAATTAAACTTGCTGAGTGCGAAATTGATTACAGAAAAATTAAAAAAACTTCATTAGTATTTCGCATTATGACATTTGAGCATGTTCCAGACGAGCCGGGGCGCAAGAAGACACCAAAGACAGTTGCCGATCACAAAGTAAAACTTAACTTTCCACCTTTCCAACATTTTAAGTTTGATGAAGAAGATAATCTAAAGTGTGTGGGCAAAAGTCATTGGTCAAGCGGAATGGAAAACGGACATTTTAATCTAGGCGGCGGTATGGCTACAAATAAACTTGCTCTTATGTGGATGAAACTATGTGATCGATATGCTACTCGTGGTAATGTACGTGGATACACTTATAACGATGAAATGCGCGGGCAAGCTATCCTACAGTTAGCACAAATCGGGTTGCAGTTTGACGAATCAAAGTCAGATAATCCGTTTGCATACTATACAGCCGCAGTTACTAACAGTTTTGTGCGTGTTATTAACATTGAAAAGCGTAATCAAAACATTCGTGATGATATTTTAGAAATGAACAACATGAATCCTAGCTTTACACGACAAAATCAAGGCGAGTGGGAAGCACAACAACGTAGAGAAAAAGAACTAGGTAACAAATAATCTCTTGACACTATTAACATTAACCTGTATACTATAAAGATATACAAATTTATGGAGCAATAACTTTTGTTTAAAAAAGCAGCAGTCTTTACAGACATACACTTTGGATTAAAGGGTAATTCAAAGATTCACAATCAAGATTGTGAAGATTTTGTTGATTGGTTCATCAAAACTGCAAAAGCCAACGGTTGTGAAACTGGTATCTTTTGCGGCGACTGGCATCACAATCGAAATTCATTAAATCTTACTACTATGGATGCAACTATCCGTAGTATGGAGAAGCTAGGTGCTGCTTTTGAGCAGTTTTTCTTCTTTGATGGTAATCATGACCTGTATTACAAAGACAAGCGCACTGTTAATTCAACTGCGTTTGCTAAACACATTCCAGGTATTACATTTGTTGACGAAATTACCACCATAGACGATGTAACTATTGTTCCTTGGCTAGTAGGCGACGAGTGGAAAAAGCTAAAACATCTAAAAAGCAAGTATATATTTGGTCACTTTGAACTTCCTACGTTTTTTATGAACGCAATGGTACAAATGCCCGATCATGGTGAGCTACGTGCAGAAGATTTTGTTAATCAAAAGTATGTTTTTAGCGGACACTTCCACAAACGTCAACAACAAGGTGCAGTGCATTACATTGGTAATGCATTTCCGCACAACTATGCTGATACATGGGACGATGACCGTGGTATGATGGTACTCGATCGTGAAAACGATAAGGAACCACAGTACATTAACTGGCCAGAGTGTCCAAAGTATCGTACAGTTAAACTTAGCAAACTTATTGACGAGCAAACTACGTTTATTAAGCCCAATATGTACTTGCGTGTCAACTTGGACTTGCCTATCAGCTATGAAGAAGCAAGTTTCATTAAGGAAACATTCATTACTCAATACAACTGTCGTGAAATTAGTTTGATTCCACAAAAGTCACTAGAAGATATTAGTACTCAATTAGACATTGCACAGTTTGAAAGTGTAGATCAAATTGTTGCTGGCGAAATCGCTGCAATTGACTCAGATAACTTCAACAAAAAAACACTTATGGACATTTATAGCGAATTATGATAAAAATTAAGGATTTGACTGTGAAGAATTTTATGAGCGTGGGCAATCAGACCCAAGCTGTAAACTTTAATCGCGAGCAATTAACACTTGTGCTAGGTGAAAACTTAGATCAAGGCGGAGATGATAGTGGAAATCGTAATGGTACAGGTAAAACCACCATTATCAATGCATTATCATATGCATTATACGGACAAGCACTCACTAATATTAAACGTAACAATCTAATCAACAAGACAAACTCAAAGGGCATGTTAGTTACACTGCATTTTGAAAAGAACGGTGTTGATTATCGTGTCGAGCGTGGTAGATCACCTAATGTACTCAAGTTCTTTGTCGACGAGCAAGAACAAGAGATGACAGATGAGTCACAAGGCGACAGTCGAAAGACTCAAGAGTATATTAACGACTTGTTAGATATGTCGCATGACATGTTTAAGCACATTGTTGCACTTAACACCTACACTGAGCCTTTCTTAAGCATGCGTGTTAATGATCAACGTGCTATCATTGAGCAGTTGCTGGGTATTACTATCCTTAGTGAAAAGGCCGAAGCTCTTAAAGAACAAACTCGTCAAACTAAAGATGCTATTACAAACGAAACACTAAAAATTAATGCTATTCAAGGTGCAAACGAAAAAATACAAACTACTATTGATAGCTTAGGTCGTACTCAACGTGCTTGGCTTGCTAAAAAGGAGCAAGACTGTGCTAAATTACAGCATGGTATTACAGAACTAGAGCACGTAGACATCGATGCTGAACTAGAAGCACATGAAAAATTGTCTAATTGGACTCAACACAATACTGCTATTTTGGCTCTTAATAAAGAGAAAAGCACATTAGAGACTGCACAGTTACGTGCAAAGGCTAGTGTTGAAAAGGTTGAAAAAGACATCTTAAATCTTGAAGATGCTACCTGTTACACTTGTAATCAGCTGCTGCATGCAGACAAGAAACAAGAAATTCTTGACAAAAAGATGAAAGAGTTACAGGATGCAGACACCTATCATTTAGAAATTAGCAAAAAGCTAACTGCTGTGCTTAAAGATCTTAGTGACATTGGTGATATCAACGGAAAGCCTAATACGTTCTATGAAAGTGCTAAAGAAGCATATGAGCATCGTAAAAACGTTGACAGTTTGAAACAGTCGCTTGATACAAAACAAAATGAAAACGATCCTTATCAAGCACAGATTGATGAATTGTTGTCAACAGCTATGCAAGAAATTGATTGGTCTCCTGTAAACGATCTTACTACATTCAAAGAGCATCAAGAGTTCTTGCTAAAGCTACTTACAAATAAAGACAGCTTCATTCGTAAAAAGATTATTGATCAAAACCTAGCGTATTTGAACAATAGGCTTACATATTATCTCGACAAGCTAGGATTGCCACATCAAGTTGTGTTCCAGAATGATTTGAATGTTGAAATTACTCAACTAGGACAAGATCTAGACTTTGATAACTTGAGTCGTGGCGAACGCAACAGACTTATCTTAGGTATGAGCTTTGCATTCCGCGATGTTTGGGAAAGCCTATATCAAAAGATCAACTTGTTGTTTATTGATGAGCTGATTGATAGCGGTATGGATACTGCTGGTGTTGAAAGTTCATTGAGCGTTCTCAAGAAAATGGGCCGTGAAGGTGATAAGAATGTATTTCTTATCTCACACAAAGACGAATTAATTGGAAGAGTAAGTTATGTTATGCGTGTTGTAAAAGAAAATGGCTTTACAAGCTACGAAAACGATATTGACATTGTAGAATGATTAACGACGACATACACGATCAGTTAACTAAGGCTTACTTAGAGTACTTTAAGGCAAACGAGAATTTTGAGTCTCGTTTGTCTCATCGAACACATCTAGCAAGTAGAAAATGGTTGCGTGAGATTAGAAGGTTAGCAAAATTAAGGCAAGAAGAAATACATATAGCTTATGCAGCCAAGAAGGCGGCTGAGAAGCAAAAGGCAAAATAAGTATGTTATGCATTGGACTTATCAAGGTAAACAACTAGACGAACTTCCGGAAGGATGTGAAGCATTTGTATACTTGATAACAAATCTATCCAATAGCATGATGTATGTAGGCAAGAAACTAGCAAAGTTTAAAGTAACTAAACCCCCGCTTAAAGGCAAGAAGAATAAAAGACGTAGCACCAAGGAAAGTGATTGGAGAGAATATTATGGCTCCAGTGATAGACTTAACGCAGACGTTTTAGAGTTAGGCGCAGAAAATTTCACACGTGAAATATTACATTTTTGTCCCAGCAGAGGCATAGCAAGTTACTTAGAGGCCCGTGAACAGTTTGAACGTAGAGTACTCGAAACAGATGAATACTACAATGGTATTATCAATGTTAGAGTTGGCGGATCAACCATTCTCAAAGAACATCTTAAAAAAAATTCCTAAGGCAAATCAATACAGCACATAAGGTTGGCGGGCCAGTTTAATAATACCGCTGTGTAAAGCCCGAGGTGATATCCGGACACGTAACATATTGATCGACGCACCAGAGTGCGGAAGCCACCAAACAAATTGGGCTCACAGGTTGATATAGATTGATTGCTGTCAGTCGAAAAACACAACATAGTTCATAAAAACTTCTTAGCAACAGGAACGAAGCGGAAGGTAATGTACTATAAAGGTAGCACTAACACAGTTAATGCGCTCTTTATGTTACATGATGTCGATGTAGGTTGGGAAAGGTCAGAGCCCAATGAACTTGTGTATAATAATTACCTACTTCCAATGTCATTGCTGGATAAGACTCACATGAAGTTTATCTTAAAGACGACGGAGCTAGAAATAGTTCCGTCTGACTGAAACGATCTACATGAAATTAATACAATATTACATTCGTAATATTGCTTGTTCATATATAAATCATTTAATTAAAACGAAGTGTAAGTAGTTTGAGCGTTAGCGAAAACTTGTATGAGCTTGCTCATACACTAACAGTTAAACACTTTCATAGATAAATAACTTGCAAGCATTAAGGATTATTCAGAATGAAAGTACATCACATATTAGCAGAAGTAGATTATGCAGTAGTCAGAGCAGGATCTGGTCGGAATAGAGTATTTAATATAATAGATCCTACAACTGGTGCTGTTGTTGGTAAAGAACGTATTCGTGGACAAGCAGATGCAAAAGCAAAAAACTTAACTGCAAAATCAAATGTAGCTGCTCCTAAACCAAGTAATACTCCGGCGCTACCAGTTACTACTCAGCCTGAGGCACCTAAGTCTGTCAGCAAAGTTAAAAAAGCAGTTAAACAAATAGTTAAATCGCCTGGCAAAACTATGTATAACTTATTTTTATCATCACCGGTAGGAAGAGTAATAGGAGCACTAATTTCTTTTGAACAACTATCGACTGACTTAGACGCATATGCAAATGTGTATGCAGCAAACAAATGTAATATTAATGCTCCGGAATTAAATGCTGCTCAACTTATAATAACTGATAATATTGCTGGCGGCTTAGTTAGTTTCTTAACAGTTGGCGCATCAACCGCAGCTTCGTTAGCAATGCTAACAAGATTCTTTACTGTTGTTCCTGGCTTTGGCTGGGTCCTATCAATTATTGGCGGCGCAAGTGGTATAGCTATATCATATCTATTAGGTAAACTTGCTAGAGATACTGGAATTATTAAAGGAATTAGTGATTTTATTGCAAACACCATGTTGAGCAAGGAAACATTATCTAGTCTAAGTTTCCCGCAATGTGATGGTGCAACTGAATCAATTGACGAAGCTATTGAATTTAGATTACAAGAATCTGTTTCACAAATTAAAGCTGCCTCAAAAGATATGGTAATGAACGATCCAAAATTACTTGCTATGCTCAAAGCTGCTAAAGTAACGGCATCCTAGTATCATTTGTAGCTTGAATGTTTTCTTTGATGATCCTGTTTAGGATCTCTCTATCTTCATTAGAAATCCTAAACATTAGATCTTCGTAACTAAAACTTCCTCTCATATACCAACCAAGCCGATAAGCATCGTCTTTTATTTGTTTGATATCATTTTCAAAATCTTTAGCTAGTGCTAAAATCTGAGATTCCTCGAGAGGGATGAGCGTGGCGCGAAAAAACTTGAATAGTCCAAGTCCAGTCTTGTCTTATAAACTTCATTACATGTTTCACTTGCACAAGCAACATCAAATGCTGGTAAGTTCCATTTTTCAGTTAATGTTTTAATGCCTTGTTGTAATTTTGAATAAAACTCAGCATCATTTTCAGATACAAATTTATAGATAGTATCTGATTCTATTTCAATATCATCACCGTTTTGTACTGACTCAACGTGTGCTACTGCTAATCTAAGATTTAATGTAGTAATGTCTAGTAATAACTTATTAAGTAGTGTATTTTTTTCGTCTTGTGTTAATTTTTCTTTTTCAATTTGGACAATTGCTCTGTCAAGCTGATAACGTTCGATAGCAAAATCTGTAGTTCTTTTATAAGTTATAGGTTTGAGATTAAATGTTAAATCACCAATCTCAAATTTTTCTCTAATGTCGTAGTTGGCAAAATTTGCCAACAGCCCTGATAAATTAATTTGACTTTGTGTTGCTTCATTACAATGCGGACATGATGTATTAACTGGTATTGCATCACCGTGAGTTGCAATGCGAATTGATATTAACAAATAATCTAAATCGTAACCAACTATTTCCCAGGGATTCAATATTCCCGGAATACAACTCCTAATAACTTGTGCAGTAGCTTCTCCAGAAAATAATGCATCCGGAGTCTTAAAAATAATCTCATCCATAGCACTCATATCAAACACAGGCAAACTTACAAACTGCCCGTTGTCTAAAACATCATCTGAATAGAACACACCCTTGCTAGGTAGGTCGATATAAATTTTAGGTTGTCTTTTGTACTTTTCTAAAAAACTACTCATATTATTCCTTACATAAATACATAGTAATACTTGTAATGTATTTATGGGTATGATAACCTTAAGGAAACTAAATTGGCTGAACCATTAACTGAAGAAGGATTAACAAGAGCACTAGCTCAATTTGTTAAAAAATCCAGCGGAAGCAGTAATAGTGGCCCGAGTAACTCTTTTGATGTTACTGGGCCTTTAAGCGCCTTTAAGAATTCACTTAATAAAGCAGGTGGATCATTAACTGACTTTTCAAAAGGTATTACATCATCTACTAAAGGACTTGGAATACTAGGTAAAGCATTAGTCGGAGTTACGGCTATTATTGGATATCTCGAAGACACCCAATCTGAATTTAATAGTTTAAGTAAAGTTGGCGCAGGCCTAAATGGAAACTTATCAGATCTAAGAGTAAGTGCTGCAAGAACTCGCTTACCGTTAGATAAATTTTCAAAACTGATTTCTAACAATGTCACAGAGTTAGCAGGCTTTGCTGGAGGAGTTGAAGGCGGCACACGAAAAGTTGCAGCATTAGGTAAAGAATTATTTGCGACTCGAGAAAACGGCACACAGTTGATTGACGGATTTATGAATCTTGGATATACTATTGAAGAAGCTAACGAATTCGTAGTTAAAAATACATCATTGATGCGTCGTAGGCAGCTTGTAGAAGGTCTAACTGATGCTCAATCAGTACAAGCAGCTCAAGAGCTTGCTAAACAAATGGACATTGTTTCTAAGCTGACAGGCAAAGACGCTAAATCACAAATGGATGATATGACAGCACGGATGCGTAACGGTTCAACTGATTCTAAACTTCGTCTATTAGAAAAACAAGGTATTACTACTGCACGGGCCGCATATGAAAAATCAACAGCAGCATTACAACAATCGCCTGCTGTAGTAAGAGATTTGTTAGCAGACCTTGTACAAACCGGAGTACCAATGACAGCAGCTACTAAGAGCTTTATGGCATTGAATAGTGAGGCAGGTGCACTCTTAACGAAAGCAGCTAATGCAACTAAAGCAGGTGATGTTGAAGGTGCTCAAAGATATGCTGAAGAGGCAGCGCGAGCGACTGTTAAAAGTGCAGACTCAGTACAGAATTTAACAATTGGAACTTACGGACAGATAAGTGAAATTGCACAAGGTCAAGCAAATGTATTGCAAGAAGTTGCTCCAATAATTGATGCTGTTGCAGCACATACTAAAAAAATGGAATTAGAACTTGGACGCACTGTATCATTTACTGAATCATTTAACAACATGTTAGGCGGCATAATTACATCACAAGGAAATCAGGTAGCAGGTAAAGGAGCCGGCCAAGAAGCATTAGTTGCACTCAATGAAGCCCAACAAGCACTAGCTAATGTTGCAAGTGCAACTAATGAAGCAATTGCAAAAGAATTAAACAACAGTTTAGTTGTAGGCGCATTAAATGAATTATCTGAACAAATGAAAAAATTTACTCCGGAAGGTATTGCAGCTACAGTTCTTACTATTTCTTCAATATTGCCCGGAGCAAGCAATGCTGAACTTGCCAGGGAAGCAGTAACTGTGGGCGCGGTCAGTAAAGAAGATTCAGCACTAATTGACGAACTAGCGAATCCTACAACACTTCAAGCAAGAAGAAATGAGATTGAGGCTGATCTACAATCTAGAGATATTTTAAATGCTGACGGAAGTCTTAATGTAATAATTATTAAAAATCTTTCTGACAGCCGTCGCGAAACTGCTGAAAAAAATCCTATAGCACCAGAATATGAAGGATCGTCGCAAAGATTCTTTAAAAGAATCTTTGGAGGAGAACCAGCAGCTGGTTCTCCAGGAGAACCAGCTGCAAGAAAATACGGCGGCCCGATGAAAGCAAATAAGCCATATAAAATTAATGAAGGTAACGAAACAGAACACTTTGTTCCTGGAATGGACGGCTCAATGATTCCAAACATAAAAAATATAACAAGTAGACTTCCGGCAGCAATGAACGAACTTCAGAAAGATATGGCGCAGTTTGGAGCACCAAGGTCACAATCTGCACAATCAGCAATGGGCGGTGGTGGCGGTGAAATTGAACAATTACTACAAACCACTAACGATCTTTTATTAGCTGTGTTAGGGGTAAATACTGCACAAGCACGTACAGGCGAAAAGCATTTAAGAAGTGCTAGGGGCGCTGGCAATTTAATGAACGGATTCGGTAGAGCATGAGGATAGCAGCATAATGTCGTGGAAAAAATATTTTACTCCGGTACAAACTGGGGATAACCCAAACGGAAGTTACAGCCCAATAAGTGGTGCTAACTCTGCTGGACGTCCTGGACCTGCAAAATCAAACTACAGTTCATATCTTCCTGATGTGTATGTTGGTAGTCCAAACAGAGTTGAACGTTACGGTCAATACAACACTATGGATATGGACAGTGAAGTTAACGCTGCACTAGATATCCTTGCTGAGTTTTGCACACAAAAGAATAAAACCAACGGTACTAATTTTAAATTTGCATTTAATAAAAGTGCAACCAACAATGAAATTAATATTTTAGGTCAGTACCTAAAACAGTGGTGCAAACTAAATCAATTTGAAACTAGAATGTTTAGAACATTCCGTAACATATTTAAATACGGCGATGCAATATTTCTAAGAGATCCAGAAACTAAAAAACTTTATCATGTTGACCCCGCAAAACTAACACGAATTATTGTTAACGAAAGCGAAGGTAAAGTTCCTGAACAATACATTGTTAAAGACATAAACTTAAACTTTACTGAGATGGTTGCAACAACACCGTTTATCACTAATGGTAATATCACAGGTGGTGGCGGAGGAGGATATACTACTGGTGGCGTTCGAGGTATGGTAGGTAATGCTCCTACACAAAACGGATCACGATTTAATACTACCAACGGTGAAGTTGCAATTGATGCCGAACATGTGTTGCATCTTAGTTTAAGTGAAGGCTTAGACAACAATTACCCATTTGGAAACAGTTTATTAGAAACTATTTTTAAAGTATTCAAACAAAAAGAATTACTCGAAGATGCTATTATTATCTATCGTGTACAACGTGCTCCGGAACGCCGAGTATTTTATGTGGACGTAGGCAACATGCCAAGTCACCTTGCTATGCAGTTTGTTGAGCGTGTTAAAACTGAGATTCATCAAAGACGTATTCCAAGTGCTACAGGCGGTGGCACTAATGTTATTGACTCAAGCTATAATCCTCTCTGTTTGGATTTATCTACAAGGATTCCTCTACTTGATGGAAGAACATTAGCACTAACTGAGTTAATTGCAGAGTTTAAGCAAGGAAAAGAAAACTGGGCATACAGTTGTGATCCTGTGACTGGCAAAATAGCGCCAGGGGTAATTAACTGGGCTGGTATTACTCGTAGAAATACACAAACTATTCAATTAACATTTGATAATGGCGAAACTTTAGTTTGTACTCCAGACCACAAGATACCAGTATTTGGAAAAGGTATGGTAGAGGCCAAGGACATTGTCGAAACTGATAGTCTAATATCTTTTAATAAAAGAAACAAAAAGATATCGTCTAAATCTAATGACTATGAGCAAGTTTGGGATCATAGCAAGAAGGAATGGCAGTGGACTCATCGAGTTGTAGGCGAGTTTTTTAGAAACTTGAGCAAACATCAGGAATTTACATACCTTGAACAAAATGCAGGAAAGTCTAAAGCAGTAATACATCATCGAGATTATAATCGCTTTAATAACGATCCACGTAATCTTCAATATATGAATAAAGCTGATCACATACAGTACCATGCTGCAAATAAATCAGATTACTGGTCTAATTTATCAGAAGAAGAATTCCAGTTAGTTACGGGAAAAATTTCTAATACGTTAAAAACACATTGGAAGAATATGACTATTGTAGAAAGACAATCAGCTCTTTACAATATTAGGTCAGCACAACAGAGAGCAGTGTGGATGAGACAGAATGATCCTGCGACTACGGTCAGTTATAAAAAGAACGCTGGCAAATCTAGAAGTGACCACCTTAATAGTAATCTAGCTGCGATGCAACAAGTGGTAAAAAACTTGGAATCTAGAGTTAAAATAAAAAATCAATCGTTACATTTGACATTTGAAATGTTACAGATAGTAGTGGAGATAGTTAAGACTCAGTCAACAAATAAGAACACTGTAATTAATCTTTGTGACAATAACAAAGAGTTATTAGATCTGTTAAAGAAAGAAAATTCAGTTGCTCTTGATTATAAGAACGCTCAGTGTAAGATTGACTTTACGCGATTTGGTTATAGTAAACTAAATGGACTTCTTAAGAAAAACGGATACACTAACTGGAAACAGTTTGTAAAAGAAATCGATCAGTTTAACCACAAAGTAGTAAAAATAGAAGTAGTGTCTAATCGAGATACAGGAACTATTACTATAGACGGCACTGAAAAATGGCACAACTATCACACGTTTGCTATTGAAAGTGGTATCTTTGTTAAAAATTCAATAAATGAAGATTACTTCTTTCCGCAGACAGCAGAAGGTCGCGGATCTAAAGTTGAAACACTTCCGGGTGGTACTAACCTAGGTGAAATTGATGACCTTAGATATTTTACCAATAAGCTAGTACGTGGATTGCGTATTCCAAGTTCTTACTTACCAACTGGAGCAGATGATTCATCTAGCAGTTATAATGACGGTCGTGTCGGAACAGCATACATTCAAGAACTACGCTTTAATACTTACTGCGAACGGTTGCAAGGCTTAATTGTAGAAGAATTTAATCAAGAGTTTAAACGTTACTTGTTAGAAAAAGGCGTAAACATTGATACTGCAATGTTTGATCTAGAGTTTGAAACACCACAAAACTTTGCAAGCTATCGTCAAGCAGAACTTGATAATGCTCGTGTACCAACATATACACAAATGAGTGCTATACCATATGTTTCAAATCGCTTTGCTATGAAACGCTTCTTAGGTATGAGCGAAGAAGAGATTGCAGAAAACGAGCGTCTATGGAAAGAAGAAAACGACGAAACTATCAATACCGGTGGTGAAGACGCAAGTTCAGAAATGCGTACAGCAGGTATTAGCAGTGCAGGTATTAGTGCAGATATTGATGGTGCAGAAGATATTGCGCCAGAAGGCGGCGAACCAGAAATAGGCGCAGAAGCAACTCCTCCAGACACAGCAACGGGCGCAGCACCAGGAGCTGCTGCTCCAGGCGCAACAGCACAAACGATATAAATACAATATGATATTACGCGAGCTATTTTATTTTGATAAAGAAACAATCGAGCCTACTGAGGATGATCGATATGATCCTCAGTACGACGACAGTGTTGTTAAAATGGATGATACACGCAAAACACGTCTTACCCTACGCCAAATCAACCGTGCAAGGAAAGCAAGTGAGCTACATACAACTGAGAAAGCTGGCGAATTAGATTTCGTTAGACAGATGTATGGAATAGCAGCACAAGCAGCCGCAGCCGGAGTGTAATGGCAAAAATAGACAAAACTCAATATACAAAACAACAATACAAGATACTTAAAACTGCTGCAAAAGCAGATAAGTTAGTTGTTTCTGAAATAGAAAATGTTGAATCAATGCCTATGATAGAATCAAATACTGCATTTGTACTAGGTAACGGAACTAGCAGAGCAAGTGTAAAATCTCAAGAATTAAAAACGTTTGGTAAAGTATATGGTTGCAATGCGCTTTATAGAACATTTGACCCTGATTACTTAATTGCAGTTGATGTTAAAATGGTACTTGAAATAAACAAAGCGGGGTATCAGCACAAACATAATGTATGGACTAATCCCAATAAAAGTTATCAAAAAATGTCAAACCTAAACTTCTTTCAACCTAGCAAAGGGTGGAGTAGTGGGCCTACAGCGCTATGGCTAGCTAGCCAACACGATTATGAAAAAATCTTTATATTGGGGTTTGACTATAAAGGGTTAGATGAGGGTAAAAAACTTAATAACATGTATTCTGACACTGTAAACTATAAAAAATCAACAGAAGGTGCAACATTCTTTGGTAATTGGCTAAGACAAACAGTAAGTGTAATAAAAGATAATCCTAAAATTAATTTTATAAGAGTAATAGCATCAGATAACTACATTCCAGAAGAGCTAAATAAATTTGTAAATGTAGAACATATTACAACAGATACATTTAAAAAAATATACTCTCTCTCTTAAATGGCTCGTTTTGAGCCCATTATCGCATCATATTCCTTATAAACAGTAAATACAAATGACAGCCTTACCATAGGTATAACATTTATTAGGAGAATAAAAATGGCAGATCGTAACAAATTTGAAGAAATGCTTGAGCGTCTTGTAAACGAAGACCGCGCAGGTGCAGAAGAACTATTCCACGAGATTGTAGTTGAAAAATCACGTGACATTTATGAATCACTACTAGAATCAGATCTAGAAGATGAAGATGACGAAGAAGTTGATGAAACAACTGATGAAGAAGTTGATGAGTCAGACGACGAAGAAGTTGATGAGTCAGAAGATGACGAAGAACTAGACGAAGACTTTAACCTAGACGAATTTGAAGTTGAAGCAGACCCAATGGCAGACATGATGGGCGGCGACAAAACTGACGACATGATGGGCGATATGAAAATGAGCTCCGATGACGACAGTGACGATGGTGAAGAAGGTACTGACGAGCGTATCAATGATTTAGAAGATGCTTTAGAAGAACTAAAAGCAGAATTTGAAAAAATGATGTCCGGTGAAGAAGGCGAACCAGAAATGGACGACGACGAAATGGATATGGACGACGAAGAAGCCGATGACGACATGGACGACGAAGAGCCAGAAGAAGAGTCATTCCAAGCAACAATTACCCCACTAGAATCAAAAGTAGCTAAATCAGCAGGCGAGCAAATGCGCGAGTATGTTGAAAAAGTAAGTGCTACAATGGGCGACAACGGTGTAAACACAACGTCAACTCTAGCTAAGCCAAACAACATGGGCGGAACAACTGCTAATATCGCAAAAGGCGGAACAGCAGATACTAAAGGAACAGCTGGTGGTTTAGCAAGTAACAAACCACAAGCAATGAATACCAAGAACGTAAACGTTGTTGGTGCAAATGGCGCGACAAAAATGTCAAGCCAACCTGGTCACGGCGCTGAGAAAAAGGGCAAGCCAGAGACTGCTGCTAATACCAAAAGTACTATCGGCAAGTAAGTAGGGAAATCTAGATGAAAAACTTACGAGAACACCTAAGTTTCGACCAAGCGAAGATAATCGTTGAGTCTGCTAACGAAGGAAAAGACTTGTTCATGAAAGGAATCATGATACAAGGCGGAGTACGCAACGCTAACCAGCGTGTGTATCCTGTAAATGAAATTGGCAGGGCTGTCAAAACTCTCAGCGAACAAATCGAGGGTGGATACAGTGTGCTCGGAGAAGTTGATCATCCAGAAGGACTTAATATTAACCTAGATCGCGTAAGCCATATGATCAGCGAATGCTGGATGGATGGCCCAAACGGTTATGGGAAATTAAAGATACTACCAACACCTATGGGTAACCTAGTTAAAACAATGCTGGAAAGCGGAGTTAAACTAGGAGTCTCATCAAGAGGTTCAGGTAATGTTAGTGAAGACGGTAGCGGCAACGTTAGCGACTTTGAAATTATAACAGTGGACGTTGTGGCACAGCCTAGCGCCCCTGGAGCATATCCTACTGCAATCTATGAGCATCTTATGAACGCTCGTGGAGGAATGAAGGCGTATGAACTGGCACAGGCAACAAAACACGACACCAAGGCACAGAAGTACTTAAAAGAATCGCTGATTAATATAATCAGTCGACTCCAATAAAAGGAGAACAAAATATGTTGGAAGCACTTAAAACACTTTTCGAAAACGATGTAGTTTCTGAGGAAGTACGTGCAGATATCGAAGGCGCATGGAATGCAAAGATTCAAGAAAACAAGATGCAGGCAACTGCTGAGTTACGTGAAGAATTTGCAAAGAAATACGAGCACGACAAGTCAACTATGGTTGACGCAATCGACTCTATGATTTCAGAACGCCTTGCAGAAGAAATTTCAGAGTTTGCAGAAGATCGCAAACAACTAGCTGAAGCAAAAGCAAAGTATGCAGTAGCAATGCGTGAAAACGCAGACCTAATGAAACGCTTTGTTGCTGAGTCGCTAGCAAAAGAAGTTACTGAGCTGCATGAAGATCAAAAAGCAATTGCCAAAAAGTTTGGTATGCTTGAGAACTTTATCGTTGATGCACTTGCAAAAGAAATTGCAGAATTCCACGAAGACAAGAAAGATTTAGCTGAAACTAAGGTCAAACTTATTAAAGAAGCTAAAAACAAATTTGCAGAAGTTAAAAATAACTTTATTGCAAAAGGCGCTGCTAAGGTATCTGCTATTGTTGAATCAACTCTTACTAAAGAGATGACACAACTTAAAGAAGATATTGAAGAAGCACGTAGAAACGATTTTGGTCGTAAGTTATTTGAAGCATTTGCTTCAGAGTACGCAACAAGTCATCTGAACGAAAATTCAGAAACTGCAAAATTAATGCAAGTTGTTGCGTTGAAAGACAAACAATTAGTTGAAGCAAAAGCATTTGCTGTTAAAGCAAAAGTATTAGCTGAATCTAAAGACCAAGAAATTAAACGCATGGCATCTATTGCCGAGCGCAAAAACAGACTTAGTGAACTCTTATCGCCCTTGAATAAAGGTCAAAGAGAAATCATGACAGATTTACTGGAATCAGTACAAACCGATAGACTACAAAAGTCTTTTGATAAGTACCTACCATCGGTTATCGATGGACATACTCCGGCAAAGAAGGCAGTCTTATCAGAGGCAAAAGAAATTACAGGCAACCGCGAGAAATCGCACACTAACGTTAGTTCAATGCAAGATGATAATGTCGTTGACATTCGTCGTTTAGCTGGTTTAAAATAAGGAGAAAACTATGTCGGAACTACTAGAAAGCCGCTGGTCAGATACAAAAAATGCACTTCTTGAGGGCCTAACAGGTACCAAGAAGGCTGTAATGGCAACTACTTTGGAAAATACCCGTAGGTATCTTTCAGAGAGTGCTACAGCTGGTGCAACATCTGCAGGCAATGTCGCAACACTTAACCGTGTTATTTTACCCGTTATTAGACGTGTAATGCCAACCGTTATCGCTAACGATCTAGTTGGTGTTCAGCCTATGACAGGCCCAGTGGGACAAATCCACACACTACGTGTTCGCTATAGCGACACGGCAGGTACAGGCGCAAGTGGCGCAGTAGCTGGTGAAGAGGCACTAAGCCCATTCAAGATTGCTGAAGCATATTCAGGCAACACAACATCAGGTAAAGCAGCTTCAACTGCCGCTCTTGAAGGTGCTGCTGGTAATAAACTAAGCATCCAGATCTTGAAGCAAACTGTTGAAGCAAAATCACGCAAGCTATCAGCTCGCTGGACTTTTGAATCAGCACAAGACGCACAGTCAATGCACGGTATTGATGTTGAAGCAGAAATCATGGCAGCTCTTGCACAAGAGATTACTGCTGAGATTGACCAAGAAGTACTAGCTTCGCTAGTTTCGCTTGCTGGTACAGCTGGTTCAACATACGACCAAGCAACTGTAAGTGGTACTGCTACTTTCGTTGGTGACGAGCATGCTGCTCTTGCTGTTTTAATTAACCGCGAGTCAAACAAAATTGCTCAACGCACACGTCGTGGCGCAGGTAACTGGGCCGTTGTTTCGCCATTCGCGTTAACAATCCTACAATCTGCAACTACTTCAGCGTTTGCACGTACAACTGAAGGAACATTCGAATCTCCAACTAACACTAAGATGGTTGGTACATTGAATAATGCTATGAAAGTTTATGTTAACACATATTCAGCAGATAGCGCAGCAGTTCTAATCGGTTACAAAGGTTCAAGCGAATCAGATGCAGCGGCATTCTATTGCCCATACATCCCGCTAATGAGCTCAGGTGTTGTACTAGACCCAGCAACATTCGAACCAGTCGTATCGTTTATGACACGTTACGGATATGTTGAGCTAAACAACACAGCATCGTCTTTAGGCAATGCTGCTGACTACCTAGCTAAAGTTGCTATCACAAACGGCAACGTATCATTCCAGTAATTAGTTACTGAAATATAAAATAGGCCCTCCGGGGCCTATTTTTATGACTTGAGTAAACTTTGATAAATACTTGTGTCGATAATCGTGCCGCAATCAGCGGACTTATGCAGAAATGACCCACTGCGTAGACCTAGAACGTTTTAAAGGAGAAAAAACAAATGGGACGTCCACTAAACAAGAGATTTTTCGGAACACCAACAAATGCTGGTAACGAGATTAAAGTACAGTTTCACAACGGAGATGCATCAGTAAACGGTTGGATCATTAAGCAACTTGGAAGTAAGAAATTCCGTTGCACCGACGGCACAGAAACAAAAGTTTGTACATTAGTAGACAAACTTACTGGAGCAATTGCTGCTGGCGAAATGACTATTACAGTTAAAGACGACGACGGAGTAGCACGTCAAGTTACCAAAATTGCAGGACGTAAAGTAACACTTGACACAGGTGTAAGCATTGCTTGGAACATGTCAGACGCAAATAATGATAATGCTGTTGAAATGGAAGAGGCGGGTAGTGAAACTGCTAGTGAAATTCTTGTTGCAACAGCACTTGTTACGAATGGTATTGTTTACCAAATCGTTACAGCTGGAAACACAGACTTTACAACATTCGGCGCAGCAGACAGTGATGTCGGTACAATCTTTACTATGGCAGCACAGCCAGGCACAGGAACTGGTACTGTTAGAATTGCACCAGATGATTTTGAAGCTGACGAATAAGCGTAATATTAGTTATGGGGGATTAAGTTCTCCCATTACTTTCTACATAGGAATTAAGAATGTCAAAGGTATTACGAGTAACAGACGGTAACTATAGAATCATAGTAGATAACGGTACGACCGGAACAATCTACTTAGATACTACTAGTGGATCAGCAAGCCCTAGAGGCGTTGTTGTGATCACCGGCGACTTAGAAGTTAAAGGGACTACAACTACTGTAGAATCTACTGTTACTACTATTGCTGATAACATACTAACACTAAACGATGGAGAAGCTGGTGCCGGAATACGTGCCAGCTTCGACTATAAAGCAGGTATTGAAATTGATAGAGGTAGTTTACCTACTGCAAGATTAGTATTTGATGAACAAAGTCCTTATGTTGCAGGAGGAAGCAGCGGCACAGGCTCATTTAGATTTGAAGACATTAATGGAGCATTTCTTCCACTTAATGTAAACAGTATTAATGCTGAAGGACCGTTGTATGTAACAACTCCTAACAGTGCTATTAATGTAGCAGGTACAGTTGACTACGAAGAAAATGTATTTAACTATACTGCTGGCGTAATTACTGATCCAGGCGGCGGAAATGTTGTATTAAATAACGATTTTATTCCAAATGCTAAAGGATTAGTTGATTATGTAACATATGCATTTACAAGTAACTTTCAACCTTGTATTTCTGACGCAGACACTAGTGTAGTTGCTGCTGACTTTGATAATAGTGCAGTTGAAAGTACTGTAGTTGTAACAGTTGATGGAATACTAACTGCTAATTTTTATTCTAATAGAATAGAATTAGGCGATATTAAGATACAAAGAAATGAAATTTCAACAGTTAATAGTGACGAATCGTTACTATTATCCTCGCCAGGTGCTGGATCAGTTACAGTTAAAGATGCACTTGAGATAACTGAATTTTTATATGAGGATGACGGAGTAACACCGTCTAGCACTGCACCCGATAGTGGAATAAAATTGTTTTCAACTACAGAAGGTACAGGTGATACTGGATTATATTTTGTAAATAAGAGCAGTACCACAGGAGAAATAATAAGTAAAAACAGAGCATTGCTGTTTAGCATGCTTTTTTAAGGAAACAATATGGCAATAGTAAACGCACAATTAACAACAAATCAACTAGACGTAATTACTGTACCGGCAAGTAAGAGTTATGCTGTTACAAATATATTAGTGTGTAATACAGGCTCTGCAGACTCAACATTTGACTTGCATTTTATTGCAAGCGGAACTTCGTTGGCAAATAAAGTTACACGAGTTATTAATAATCTAACATTGCCAGCAGGCGAAACTTTTACATTTGATAGTGAAAGAATTGTGTTAGAAGCCGGCGATACTGTATCTTTTGTTGCAAGTCCAGATATTGGCGGTGCATTAACAGACCTAGCAACAACAGTAAGTTATTTGGAAGTATAATGAGATTAATTAAAGCCCAAACAACCAATCTACGCAGTATTGTAGGCCGCGGCGTTAAGTACGATATTAATGATCAAGTAGTTCTTGAATCAACTAATGTTGTATTAATACCTAAAGGCGATGCTGGAGAACGTCCTACTAGTCCAACTAACGGACATGCAAGATATAATACAGATGTAGAAGAGTTTGAGTTTTATCAAGACGGTGCCTGGCGCAAAGTTCGTTATAAAGAGCCTAATAGTGTAGGCATTACTCAACAAAACTTAGGAAATGGCGATGCATCTGAAACAGTATTTGGACCGTTAGCAAGCGGCGATGCAGACTATCCTATTCCGGCAGCAGCACAAAATGTACTTGTACTAGTAGAAAATGTTTTTCAAATTTCGGCAACAAACTATACACTTGAGCAAAGTGTAAGCGGAAGTTTAGCAGGTCCTAACGCACCGTATGCAGACGGATGGTATATTAAATTTACTTCTGCACCTGATTTAGCAAGACCTATAACAGTACTACACAACTTCGACAAGTAATCCTATAAATACTACTAATAGGAGTAGGGCATGTCACAAGTTGGTAGAATTTCCGGACCATTATTAACAGCAAACCTTGAACGCAACGGTGTTAACCTTGCATTTAGGAATACTTCTTCTGACACACAACTCTTATTCCTTGATGTCAACAGTGGTAAAATAGGTGTTAATAAAGGTGTAGCAGGATACGAGTTTGATGTTAACGGAACTTCAAGATCCTCTAATCTTCTATCTACTACGAGCACCATAGCAAATTATACAATTGAAGGTAATAATTTAACCGTATTAGTAGGCGATATTAATCTTGTAGCATCTGAAGCTATTAAACTTTCTGCATTAGGCACAGATAATATTAATATAGATGATAATATTATATCTAGTTTTAATAGCAATTCAAATATTGATTTGATACCTAACGGAACTGGCAAAATTGATGTATTTTCAAACTTAGAAGTATACGGAAACTTACATAGTAATCAAAATATTACACTTGACGGTACAATTACATTTGGCGATACTATAAGTCAGGATACTATTGAGTTTAATACTGATGTAAATAGTGACATTAATCCTGATTCAAATGACACTTATCAAATAGGTTCTATTGACAAACGTTGGAGTACGTTGTATACTAACTTAGTAAATGGTACAGGAGTATCTGCTAATGCTCTTAGCATTAGTGGTCTTGATTATAACTTAAAATTAGGAAATATATTCTACGTTAGTGTTAACGGCGATGATACTAATTCTGGTGATTCTAAATTTTCACCATTTGCAACTGTAAAAAGAGCACTAGCTGCTGCTGATGCAAGTACAGCAGGTCCGGTAACTATTCAAATATATCCAGGTGAATACCAAGAGCAACTGCCTCTAACTGTTCCAAGCAATGTTACAGTGCAAGGCGTTGATATGCGCAATACTATCATTGTTCCTGATACAAGTTCACAAAGTGAAGATGTATTTTTACTTAACGGCGAATCAACTGTACAGAATTTAACAATTAAAGATTTTTATGCTCCGGGATATGCATTCAGCTTTGCACCTAACACAGTCGTAAGCACACGCAGTCCATATGTACAAAACGTAACTGTAATTACAAAAGGCACAACAACAAGTGCAAGCGATCCAAGGGGGTTTGCTAGCAGAGACGCAGGCGGCGGCGCCTATATTGACGGTGCAGATGTAGAAAGCGTAAGTCAAGAAGCAAGTATGCTTTTCCATAGTGTTACATTTATTACTCCAGGCGTAGATGCAATCACAGCAACTAACGGTGTTAGAATTGAATGGCTAAACTGTTTTATATACTTTGCTTCAAAAGGATTATATGCATTTGACGGAGTTGATGGACATCTAAGCACAGACGGATCAACAGTTAAGTATGGTGCTGAAATACGATCAATTGGTTCGGCAAATATATATGGTGAATACGGTGTTGTGGCAGACGGTGTAGATACATTAATATATCTAATAAACCATAATATGGCGTATATAGGTACAGGAAAATATGTTGATAATGACGCAAGCCGAGTAATTCAAACGCAAGAAGTAACAGAATTAAACAGCGGAACAATCTATTATCAAACAATAGACCAATATGGCAATTATAGAGTCGGCGATCAGTTCTTTGTTAATCAAGAAAGCGGCGAAACAAGTTTAGTTATTAATGAGGCACAGGTTGATGCACTCAATGGATTAACAATTACTACTAACGGTAATATTACATTAATCAACGGCACTCAGGCCAAAACTGGTAATATACGATTAGATAATAATGATATTTCATCTATACTTGCAGATATTAATATTAGTGCAGCAAGCGGAATAATAAATCTAAACAGTAGTACTATTGTACATAAAAATTTAGACATTACTGGTGATTTAAGTTTTGGAGGCAATCTTAACCTGTTAGGAAATCAAACTACTGATATAATTGACTTTAATGTTAACTTTGATCAAAATATTAATCCTAATCAAGACGGAACCTTTAATTTAGGTTCTGCTGCTAAAGAATGGGTATACACTAACGCTAATCGTGCAAACTTAGGCGATGTTGAGTTTACTCAGAACTACATTACTACTACAGTATCAAATGCAGATTTAGAATTACGTGCAAGCGGCGTTAGCGAAATAATACTTCCTAATAATGATTTAGAAATAGATAATATTCTAGAAGTTAACGGAATTACAGATTTACAAGACTTGAATACAAACAGTTTTGTGATAGCAAATAATTTAAATATATCTCAAAATTTTAATACTACAAACTTAACAGTCGGAAACTTAACAGTTGGATCGCAAGCACAGTTTGAAGAAATTAATATTGACGGTAATATTATTACCACAACTACAAGTAATGCAGATTTAGAATTACGTGCAAGTGGTACTGGAACAGTATTAATACCAAATAATAACACTTACATATATAATGATTTAACTGTAGATACACTAAATGCAGCAACTATTAATATTAACAATACATTTGCTATAGAAAATTTAAACAGTTCAAGCGATATAGAAATATTTGATAATGTTATACGTACTACCAACAGTAATAGTAATTTAGAATTACGTGCTGCCGGTACCGGAAGTGTATTCTTACAACAAACATACTTTAATACGTCGACAATGGGTACTGTTTCGACAGATTTCAATTTTGATGTTACTGAAAATTTAAATATAATAGGCGTTGGTGCTTTGAGAATCCCCAATGGAGCAGCATCACTATCTTCGTCGGGCAATCTTGGTGATATAAGATTTAATACATCTACTAACTTATTCGAAGGCACAAGTAACGATACTGTTGCGTTCGGCGGTGGTTACTCTACTAACAGGCTTACTAGTCTAACAGCGCATCCTACAAATAACACATTAATATTTACAGTTAATAACTTACAAGTAGGCACAGTTAATAGCGACGGGATTGAATTAAACAGATTGCAAGTTGATGATATATTAATAAATTCTAGTACTATTACTACTAACGTTAGTAACTCGGATTTAGAATTTGGTGCAGATGGGTTGGGCAACATACTTATAGATGATTTTAAGTTTGATACTAATGTTATTACAAATACAAATGCATCTAATGAAAATTTTAAATTTAGAGGAACTAATACTCACGTAGTTATATTTGCTGGTAATCATGCAGTTAAATTTCCGGCAGGAACAACAGCACAACGTCCTGCATCTCCTCAACTAGGACTAACAAGACAAAACACAGATCTCGATGTTTTAGAAACATGGGACGGCACCCAATGGATTCCTAGTGCAGGTTTAGCTGAGAGTGTCTCAGATGCACAGATGCAAGATATTAGTCTACAACAGACTCTAATTTACGGGTAAGTCTGCCCTTTTTTCAACAAACGATAAATACTGTTGTGTAAAACGCGACCAATGTTTTGCATAATCAAACTGTGGTCAACCCGCAAAGAGCGTAAGCTGAAAATGAGGCTGGAGGGACAGGATCCCCGTGTATAGGAGACGAAATGGCTGTAGGTCGCATATCCGGTCCGTTGCTTAAGGAAAATCTCATCCGTAATGGTATAGATTTAGCTTTTGAAACAGACCTATTATATTTAGATGTCAATAATCAGCGTATCGGTATCAAGACGACAAGTCCTACACACGAATTACAAATTTCCGGCACAACAAAAACAACAAACCTAATAGTAGACACGCTGGCAAATCTTGCCGATGTTACTATTACAGGTAATACAATTAGTAGTACACAGCAGTACTTAAATCTAGGAACACTAGATAATGTTGTATATCAAAATAAAGCAGTTATTGATAGCATTGATATTGAAGGCAATGTTATTAGTACTAATGAGTCCAATGCTAATTTAGAATTTCGACCTAACGGCACAGGTGTAGTAGAAGTATACTCAGATGTACTTGTACAAGGAAATATACACGCAACAGGAAACATTACAGCAGACGGTAATATCATACTTGGAGATGCAGATACAGATAATGTTGTATTTAATGCAGAAATTGCAAGTGATATTATTCCTGATATTACTAATACATATAGTTTAGGTAGCGATCCTAGCCTAGGTGGCAAAGAATGGAACGATGTTTGGGTTAATAATCTAGTAGCAACTAGCATTAACTCTACTGCATTAGAAGTTGACGGCATTGACTTGACATTCCGTCAAGGTAACATTTATTATGTTGCTGAAAACGGCGATGATGCTAATACTGGTTCACACATACAAGATCCGTATGCAAGTGTTGCACAAGCATTAAGCTCGGCATCACCTGGCGATACTGTTTATATATACCCCGGCGTATATACAGAAATATTTCCACTAACTATTCCGGCAGGAGTTACTGTTAAAGGTCAAGGCTTACGTGCAGTAACAATACAACCTACAGTAGGTACAACTACAAACACTGCATTCTTACTTAATGGTGAAACTACTATTGAAGATTTAATGCTAACTGGATTTTATGCTCCAGGTTACGCATTTGAATTTGCCGCAGGGTTTATTGTAACTAGTCGCAGCCCGTACATTAAAAATGTAACTGTTATTACATCAGGTAGTGTAACCACAACTGAAGATCCAAAAGGATTCAACGCAGGAGATGCAGGCGGTGGCGCCTATATTGACGGCAGTGTAGCAATTGCAGGATCAAAAGAAGTAGCAATCTTGTTTCACAGTGCCACATTTATTACTCCAGGTGTTGATGCAATTACAATGACTAATGGTGTTAGAATTGAATGGCTAAATAGTTTTACATATTTTGCAGACAAGAGTATTTACGCATTTGACGGTACTACTGGAAAATATAACAATGGCAAAACACAAATACGTCTAGGCGGCGTTACAGGTACGTTTACTCCAGGCAATACAATTACATTTACTTCAGCAGATGCATCAACAGTTGTTAGTGCTATTATTGAAAGTGTAATTGATGACGTTATCATTATTGATGGAAAGTTTGAAGATCTAATTGGATTTGACAAAACTCCACAGAGTATTAGCGACGGTAGTGCTACTGCTACAACAATATTAAATTACGACCTACGAGACTTTGGTGCAGAGATCCGTATGATTGGATCAGCAAGCATTTATGGCAATTATGGCCTATATGGCGATGGGCCAGGCGTACTTGTTTATGCAATTGGACATAACTTAGCTTACATTGGCACTGGTAAAAGCGTTACTAATGAAGTATTAGAAGTTATTCAGCAAAATGAAGTTGTAGAACTAAACGGTGCAAGAATAAGATATAACTCAGTTGACCATAAAGGTGACTTTAGAGTTGGAGGCTTATTTTACGTAAATCAAGAAAGTGGTACTGTAAATTTTGCAGCAAACAATTTAAATATTGACATTACTAACGGCGTAACATTTACAACCGACGGCAATAATACATTTGTAAATGGTGAAAGAATTGATACTGGTAATTTGCGCATTAGCGGAAACACTATTGAAAGTTTAAGTGGAAATATTAACTTTAGCGCATTTAACGATCAAATTGATTTATTAAACAATGTTAATATTACAGGCGACTTAGATGTAACAGGTAACGTTACTATCGGTGGCAATATTACAATTGGTAATGAAGCAAGTGATACAATTCAAATCGTAGCAGGTATCGATAGTGACCTTGTTCCTAGACTAGACAGTACATATAGTTTAGGTATGCCTAGTAAGCGTTGGAATAATGTTTGGACTAATCAAGCAAACATTGACGGACTTGTAATTAGAGACAACTACATTGAAACTGTTACTTCAAATGCAGATTTAGAACTACGTGCAAGTGGCACAGGCAGAATCCTAGTACCTAATAACAATGTACAAGTTGATAATAATCTAACTGTAAACGGTACTGCTACACTTGCAAATACAAACATCACGGGAACCGTAACGCTTACTGGTGCATTTAATCAAACAGGCAATACTACAATAACAGGAGATGTTGGAGTATCTCAAGACCTAGTAGTTAACGCAGCAGCACAGTTTGAAGAAATATTAATTGATGACAATTTTATTACTACAACTACAAGTAATACAGATTTAGAATTACGTGCTAACGGCACAGGCAACATATTAATTCCTAATAATGTTATTATATATAACAACTTAACTGTTAGCGGAGTATTAAATGTTGGTAATATTGATAGTATTGGTACTATACAAGCTAACAATTTTACTACCGGTGATATTTTAATTGATGATAACTTTATTACAACTACTATTTCAAATAGTAATTTAGAATTACGTGCTGCCGGAACTGGTAATATTGTTATTGATAATTTTACATTTAATGATAGTACATTAACAACTACTGGTAATTTTACCATACAACCAGGTAGCGGTGTAGTAAATATTATTGGAACTGGAGCTTTAACACTTCCTTTAGGTAATACAAGTGAGCGCCCGAGTGCTGCTGCCGGACAAATAAGATATAACACTCAATTAACAAGATTTGAAGGATATAACGGATCTAATTGGATTAACCTAAAAGGGGTTGAAGACTTAGATGGCAATACTAAAGTAACTGCCGAACTAACTGAGGGCGCAAACGATAATATTATTAGATTTATTGTAGAAGATGCTACTATTGTTGATATCAATGCGTCAAGACTTGCTGCTACTAAGGTAATAGTAGATAATATACAGCTTGATGGAAATGTGATAAGTACTATAACAGCAAACACAGATTTAGTATTAGATGCTAATGGCACTGGTAGAGTAGTTGTAGATAACATTGCCATTAAAGACAATGTAATTTTAAACAGAGTTTCTAATAGTAACACTGTACTTCAAAATACTGGAACTGGGTATGTAGAATTTGCAGATCCGTACGGAATTGTATTGCCGGTAGGTGATGATACAACCAGACCAGCGGTAGCAACACAGGGAATGATTAGATATCACACAGTTGATAAAAGAGTTGAATTATATGATGGTACTAATTGGGTATCTGTTGCAGGTGCAAGTGGCGGTATTAGCTTTGCAGACGCAGAAGATATTGCAATTGAAAAAGTATTAATATTTGGGTAAAAGAAAATGGCAACAGTACTAAAAAATACAGTAATTAAAAATTGCGGAACAGTTCCGGTGTTAATCTATGAAACACTTCCTACTGCACGAGTAACAGTGTTGGGTTTAAGTTTTACTAACCTAACAGATAAATTTGTTTATGTTGATGTGTTAGTAGAAGATGACACAAGTGTTTCAGGTTATTATTTAAAAGATTCTCTTTTACCAGCTGGTACAAGTTTACGAGCAGTTTCAACGGGTGAAAAATTAGTATTAGCGCCTAGCAATAGATTGTTAGTTAGATCTAGTTTAGATGATTCAGTTGACGTCATTGTTAGTTACGTGGAGATTACATAATGAGTTATTATATTGGTACAAGTCCAGAAGCTGTTATTAACGGCTTTATTAAAAGATATTTTTACGGTTTACGTAGAAACGATGATGGAGAATTATTCTTGGTCAGAGTTGATCAATTAAGAGGCGCTGGCTCTGTTGTTATTAACGATATCGGTATTGGTGAAAATAACTTTATTGATTTTGAAGAAGGTATTGACTTTCTAGAAGGCGTTAATATAGACCATGACATTGTATATGAAAACTTGCGCTATACGCAAATGAAATGGGATGGTAGATTGTTGACATATTATATTGACCCAGTTGATGGACAATTTATTGCAAGAATTTCAGAAGATTACACATATCCTGATAATATTTCAGGACCAGGATACTAAGGAATAAAAAATGGCTGAGTTTAAACTAGAACGATTTAAGTACAACTGGAGAGGCGCTTGGACTACAAGTGCAGCTTATAAAAGAGATGATGTAGTAAGAGTTAATGGTAAAAGTTATGTATGTGTTGTAACACATAGTGCAAGTGCAGCATTTAGAACAGATCTAACAGCAACACTTCCTGGATCATCTCCCTTACAACCTCAGCCAAGGTGGGTAGTAATGACCAGTGGTCGCAGTTTTGTAGGAAACTGGACAGGCAGCACTGACTACAATTTAGGTGATGTTGTTAAATATGACGGATCGCTTTGGTTGTGTACTGTGTCGCATGCTGCATCTAATTTTGCAACAGACTTTGATAACTGGGAAACATTTGCTCAAGGATTAGGATTTGTAGGTAACTGGACTAGCAGTACTACATACGGTCCTGGAGCAATTGTAAAATATAACGGTATGTCTTATAAATGTGTAATTGCTCATACAGCAGATACTACATTAGAAACTAATATTAACGATTGGGAAGTTTATCACGAAGGCATAGAAATTCTCGGTGACTGGGTAGCTGGATCAGAATACCGATTAAATGATCTAGTAAAATATGGCGGAACAGTTTTCCGTTGTATAGATATACATACATCTAGTGGTTCTAGTTTAGATGATACCAAATTTGAAATTGAAGTATTTGGATCTCAGTACGACGGAGAATGGAATACTTCAACTTATTATAACATAGGCGACATTGTCCGACACAGAGGATTTATGTACTATGCAGTTAACAACAATACAAGCTCAAGACCATATGACGATAATGGCAACGTTAACTGGATACTAGTTTCAAGAAGTTATAGTTTTATAGGATCGTGGGCGCCTACAACTATTACTGTTGCAAGTACAGCAGGGTTAATACCTGGAATGGTATTAACTAAAACTAGCGGTACTGGAGTATTCCAAACAAATACAACAGTAGTTACTGTATTAAACGCTACCCAGTTTACAATTTTAAAGAAACCAACTGCAACTATTAGCAATGTAAATGCTACTGCCACTTTAGACACATTATCAGTATCTTTAACATCGGCTAATAGTGCATCTACAGCTTATAAGACTGGTGATATTGTATTACGAGGCGGAAATCTTTATCTAGCGTTAAGAGATATTGCTGATGGATTTGATGATGGAAGTACATTAGATTATCTTGATGATACTATTTGGGAATTAATTTTACCAGGGAAAAGTTTCAAAAGCGAATGGATCCTTAACGAGTATTATAGTGTAGGCGATGTTGTTTACTTTAAAGGTAGTGCGTATACTTGTAATTTTGAGCACGAGTCTTCAATTATTGATGCTCCTGAAGATAACGGTAGCGGATATTTTTACTGGGACTTGCTACTACAAGCTGGTAGACCAGCGGCCTTAAATACAAAAGGTGATATGCTAACCTATGGCCCAACAAGGCTACTTGATAATGACGGCAGTACTGTTTTTGACGATAGTACATTCGGCGATACTAGATTAGCTATTGGAGAGATTGCTCAACTATTATCTGTTTCGAGTGATTTAGAAGCATATTGGAGAGATATTGTTATTGATGCAGATACTGTATATGTAGCAACTAATGGAATTGATGATACCGGAAAAGGTACATCTCAAAATCCTTTTAAAACAATTCGATATGCAGCAGAGTATGTAGAAGATAACTTTCCGCCGTTAACTCCTACTATTGTTAGAGTAAGTACCGGTAAATTTGAAGAAATTGGTCCTATTATTGTTCCGGCAGGCTGCGCAATTAACGGTGATGAATTGCGATCAACAACGGTATTAGCTAATTCGGCTATAGCCGAATATCAAAACGATTTTCAATATGTTACAGCATACTTAGATCATTTAGTTACAATACTAGCAGATATAATTATTGGACGTCCTATAACTCCTACATCTGGAAATAGTGTATTGCAAATTACACAAATATTTACTCCAGTTCTTGATATTACAGGAATAGCTCAAGTAGATTTAAATACTGGCGAAATATTAACTGAAGATACTTTTCCAATCTCAAGTGTAGCCGGCGCAAACGCCGTAGTAAATTTATTTACTACGTTTACTAACTATATTTCTTTTAGAATTGCAGATGGCGAAATAAATCCTACAATAACAGGATCAAATATTTTAAATACAAATCAGCCAATTGTTAATGCTGGACTAGCATTAGAAGTTAACGAAGAATTTGTACAACAAGAAATTTTAGCGTTCTTGAGATTAGAATATCCTAGTGTGACATTCCCTGAAATAAAAACTAAAAACGATATACACTCTTTAATAAGAGCAATAAAACGAGATTTGCAATACACTGGCAACTATGCTACGACTTTTGCTGCTAGAAGATATTCAAATGCGGTCACAGGTTCTCAACTTGATAGTTTATTCTTCTTAAGAGATACCACAGGTTTAAGAGATTGTACAACAGGAGGATTACAAGGAACTCTTAATCCTCCGGGAGTCTTTGAGCTTTATCAAAAGCCAACAGGCGGGGCACTTGTAAGTCTTGATCCAGGGTGGGGACCAGACGATGAGCGTACTTGGATTGTTAATCGCTCTCCTTATATCCAAGGCGTTACTAATATTGGTTTTGGGTGTGTTGGTATGAAGGTAGACGGCGCATTGCACAATGGCGGTAACAGGTCTATGACAGCTAACGACTTTACACAAGTTTTAAGTGATGGTATTGGTGCTTGGATCACAAATAATGCAAGAGCAGAACTTGTGTCAGTGTTTAGTTACTATTGTCAAATTGGTTATTTTGCCGAAAATGGCGGCATTATCCGTGCTGCAAACGGCAATAACAGTTACGGACGTTACGGATCCGTTGCTGATGGTGTTGACAGTACTGAGATTCCTCAAACTGCAACTTTCTTTAATCGAAATAATCAAGCACAGGTAAAAGAAGCAATTGCTGGTGGCAATGCAGATGAATTAATAGCATTTGAATATTCTAATGCAGGAGAACACTATACTAGTGCAACGGCAACTGTTGTCGGTGCTGGAGAAGATGCAACTGTTGAATATACAGATTTTAGAGACGGTGCATTATTCGAAGCTAGACTAATTTCACCGGATGGTTCTAGTAATAAAGGCGGTTCTGGATACGTAGTTAAACAAGCAAGTTCACAAGCAACAATAGGAGCATCAAGTACTATTGTATTATCTACTAATGATACAACTCAGTTTTTATCAGAAATTGAAGGTATGAGAATCATTATTATAGACGGCACTGGAGTAGGCCAATACGGTTACATTGACAATTTTGTATTTGCTACAAAACTAGTAACTGTACGTAGAGACAGCGATGCTGAACTAGGTTGGGATAATATTATTCCGGGTACTCCCCTTGCAGCAAATTTAGACACTACGACTCGATATAGAATTGAACCTCGTATTAGTGTAAGTGCGCCACCATACAGTACAGCTTCTTTTGACTTGTTTACTAATAGATCATATGTTGATGTAGTTTATGGCGATACTACGCAAACATATACTAATATAACTGCTGGCAGTGATTTAATATGGAGAGATGATACTAATACACGTATAGCACTAGCTGAAATTATATCAAACACATCTTTACAATTTACAGCAGAGTTTGCAACTAATCCTAGTGTGCCTTTTAATATTAAAGGAAGAACTAGCGGAGCAACAGCAGTTGCAACAGCTATATCTACTAACACAGGCAAAACTATAAATGTTACAATTTCTGCTAACGGAAGTAGTTTTATTGTTGGCGAAGAAATAGATCTTGTATTTGTTTCAGGGTCAGGCAACACATATGATGATGATCCTATTGCTGCTAGATTTACAGTGGTCAGACAAGGTGAATCTTATTTAGTATCTCTTACAAATACAGGAGCTGGGTACAATATAAATGATGTTATAACTATTTTAGGTACTTCGCTCGGCGGAGCAACCCCCGCTAATGATATAACTATTACAATCACAGATGTAAGTTTAGATAGTACAAGCAGTATTCAAACATTTACTTTTACAGGTACAGGCAAAACAGGAATATTTGTTTCTTTAACTAATAGTGAATATAGTAGATATAGTGAAAATGGTCAAAATTGGACTGAAGTTAGTTTATCATTTATAGGTGACAATAGAGCACTAATTAACGGCAACAATAGATTTATTGCAGTAGCTAATAATGAAAGTCGTGTAAGTTCAAGTCTAAATGGACAAACTTGGACAACAGTTGATCTTCCAATAACTGCATCATGGACAGATGGCGTTTACGGCGGCGGAAAATTTGTTCTAGTAGCAGACGATACAAATGACGTTGCAGTAAGTGCAAACGGCACTACTTGGACAACAGCAACTATTCCAGATGATACCGGTGGTGCAGACAGTACTATTAGTCAATGGTCAAAAGTTGTTTATGGTAAAGGCAGATTTGTTGCTGTAAGTAGGAACGATCTTGCAACAGCAACGTCAACAAATGGCGGCGTAACTTGGACTAGAAACGACGAAGTATTACCGAACGTAGATTGGACGGCAGCATCTCTAGCATACGGAAATAATAGATTTTTATTATTAGCAGCTGACGGTACAACTGCATATAGCTTTGATGGCGTAACTTGGTATGCTGGAACTACTGCAAGTGCAGTATTAACATATAGTGAAATTAAGTATGCACAAGGAATATTTTTTGCTATTGGACTAGATTCCGCAGCAGCAACAAATCAATGCGCTACTTCAGAAGACGGTATCCTATGGACTAATAGAGTACTGCCTGCCTCGCAGCGATGGAGTGCATTAACATACGGAGATGTTAATGGAACTAGCAAATGGGTATTACTTGCCTCAGCTGGAAGTACAGGTGCTGTTGCTCATGTTAGTACAGGTGCTCGTGCAAAATGTAGAGCAGATGTTATTGTAGGTTCGTTTAAGACTATTAAAATATGGGATAGTGGTAGTGGTTATTCGAGCAGTAATTTACCTGTACTAACAATCACCGATCCTAATTTTGTTACTGAAGTAGCTTATGAAAGTAGAATAAGTAATGGAGTATTAAGTCAACCAGACTTCATTAATAGAGGTGCAGGATATAGACGTACTACTAGTACCATTACAATATCTGGTAACGGTTATGCAGACATTGTCCCTGACGAAAATATAATCACTATATCCGGTATTGTAAATCTTCCAAGTCCCGGAGTACAAATACAAATTGCGGGAGTTTTAAATACTGTAACAGACACACCTAATGATTTGTCTATCTTTAGTGGAGTAATAGTAACAGACTTAGGCGACGACGGAACAGGAAACGAAACTAGACTAGTACAACTTACAATTTCGCCAAGTTTAGAAACTTTTTATAATACTGAACACGGGACAGCAATAACATTAAGAGAAAAATTTAGTCAATGTAGAATTAGTGGACATGATTTCTTAGACATAGGAACGGGCAATTTTGAAGAAACTAACTACCCAACACTATATGCAAGCGGCGGATTTTTTGTTGCATCGCCTGAAAACGAAGTTTATGAAACAAATAGTGGTAGAGTATTCTATGTAAGTACCGACCAAGACGGAAATTTTAGAGCAGGCGAATTGTTTAGTGTTGAACAAGCAACTGGTGTTGTTACTATTAGTGCTCAATTTTTCCAATTAGATGGGCTATCGGCACTTGCCTTAGGCGGTGTAAGATTAGGCGGATCAGGAACAGTTGTTAATGAATTTTCAACAGACAGCACATTCTCTGCAGATTCAAATAATGTTATTCCAACACAGCGAGCTATTGCATCCTTCCTTGCAAACAGACTATCAGTTGGTGGTGAGAGTTTAGAAGTCAATAGATTACAAGCAGGAGCTGTTATTATAGGCGGCACTGATAACGAAATAAGCACAATTGGAGGTTATTTACACATTCCCTCCAATGTAAATTTTGAAGGCTCGTTTCAAACTGATGACGGTGCCGGAAATATAACAACTGAACAAACAAATATTTCAGGAACAATTGTATCACAAATGTTGTTCCTTAAAAAATTCGACGATACCATGCAATAATAGCAACGGTTAACATAATGATAAATATACTAGCGGAGTAATAAAAATGGCAGAATTTAAACTAGGTAGAATTAGATTTGTATGGAAAAACCAGTGGGCAACTGCTACTGTTTATTATCAAGATGATGTTATTGCTTTTGGTGGCAAAACATATATCTGTACAATAGGACATGCAAGTCAAGCAGATTTCTTTTCAGACTTGGACATTGTTCCAGCAAAATGGAATCTTGTAAGTGATGGGCAGACTTGGAAAGGTGATTGGACGGTAGATACTAATTATATATACGATGACATAGTTAGTTATGGTGCAAGACTTTATATATGTAATACTATACACACCTCAGCAGCAACTGCTATTGATGCTACGGACGGTCTTGAAGTTGATTTAGGTAAGTGGGATGCTTATGCTGAAGGGATTGACTGGAAAGGCGACTGGGCTATTAGTACTCGCTACCGTATAAACGATTTTGTAAAATACGGCGGCTCAACTTATGTTTGTAATACACTACACGTATCTGCTGCAACTATCTCCAACGGATTAGAAACTAATTCATCTTACTGGGATATATTTAATCAAAGTACAGAATACAAAGGCGAATGGACTGCAAGCATTAGATATAAACTAAACGACTTAGTTCGTTATGGTGCTGGTATTTGGATTTGTTTAACTGCACATACGTCAGCAGGTACATTTGGAGCAAACTCAGCAAACTGGACTAAGTTTGTAGAAGGTTTCCAATATGAAAATGATTGGAGTCCTGTTGTACCTTATCAGTCAGGCGATGTGGTGCGCTACGGTGGAAACCAATATATTTCAACAACATCAAACACCGGAAGTATTCCGTTTGATAATCCAAATGATTGGGATTTATTTACAGAAGGGTTCCGCTTTATTGGTGATTGGAATGAAGACAGCGCTAATCAACATTATAAAGTTGGTGAAGTAATACGCTTAGGTGGATTTACATATGTTTGTGTACAAGACCATGAAACAGGTCAACAACCTCCAAACGCAGAATACTGGAAACTAATTAATGAAGGTTTCCGCTGGAGAGGCGTATGGATTGACGACCAAGAATATTATCAAGGTGATGTTGTACGCTACGGCGATAACAGCTACTATTGTGTTCTTGGACACATTTCAGAAGGCGATGACTATTCAACAGAAACAGCAGTTCAGCCAGGTGGCGGCGCACAAGGATCTCGTCCAGACTTAGCAGACAGCGGCCAATACTGGAGTATTCTTGCAATTGGAACAGAACAAAGTGTCCTTACTACAGCAGGCGATTTAGTTTACTATAGTGGAAGTGCTCCAACAAGATTACCAGTCGGCCTAGAAGGCCAAGTATTAAAAGTAAATACAGCCAGACTTCCAGCTTGGCAGTTCTTATCTAATATAGAAGATGTTTATTTTGTAGCAGAACATGGTAATGATTTACCGTTTCCAACACGTGGCGGTACAATTGATAGACCATTTAAAACTATCCGTTATGCAGCTGAGCAAATTGAAAAAGGAACTAAGAATCCTGTTGCACAACAGCTAATAGAACTTAATAGATCATTTATACAAAGAGAAGTGAGTTCTTGGATTAGAGATCAAGTAGATAATGCTACTGGCGGAAGTATCTGGGAAAACTTTGTATATGACACTATAAAATGTGAGCGCGATGTGGGATTTGTACTTGATAGAATAGTACACGATATGGCACACGGCGGCAATTTGAAAACTCGTGCTGCCGCACAGACGTTCTTGAATGCATTAGCCGACGGACCTTACTCAACAGCAGCAGAAAATAACGGAACAGGCGCTTACGGTAATTTAATAGCAGAAGGTGATCAATCAGTTGCAGCATATAACTATATGCTTACTCTTATTGGTAACGCATTGTCTAATACTGCTCCTACATTAATATATCAAAATGTAACAGATGATTCAACTGCTATTATTGATCAATATATTAACATTACCATTACAGCAGAAGCAGGCGCATTAACACGTCTTACTTCACTTGCTAATATTATTATTAATGCAATAGACACTGGACTAGTAAGTAGTATCCCTGCTCGAGATGTTCCGCAAACTCTACTTAAAGTTTCAACAGGTAAGCATTATGAAGTGCTACCAATAATTGTTCCCGCATACTGTGCAATAATGGGAGAAGAACTTCGTTCAACACAAATTAATGCAGCATTAGGAACTATTCCTGCAAGTGACAGTACGTACACTATTGAAATTTATGATAGAATTGCAGACGTTGTAAGTGATATTGTTGTAGGTACATCAGTAACTCCAACAACAGGAAATACAACAGTACAGTTTCAAGACTGGCCCCACGCAATTACAGCTCAATCAACTAATGTTACAGACCTAGTCAATGTAATGAAGTACCAAACAGATTACTCGTTAAACACAATGCATACTGCATACTTAACGGAACCTGTAACATTTATTGGATCTGCACAAGAAACTGCTATAGAAAATATTAAAGCAAATATTAACTTTATTGTTGAAGAAGTAATTGCGTATCTAGCTGATCAATACCCAACACTGCGTTATGGTAAAACTGACACTCGCAGAGATTCACGTTATGTAATAGATTCATTGATTTATGATTTAACATATGGCGGCAATGCACAAGCAGTTAAAACTGGTCTAGCATATTGGGACGGCGATGATAATACAATACCACAAATTCCAGCATCTATTAAAGCAGCTACCATTGCCTCTTTGAACTTCTTAAAAACTACAGCACAAAGTGTTGCAGGTAATAGTTCAATTGCAAGTCCTTATCAAGCTACAGTTGCACAAGTATTAACTGGAAATGTTGGTAGTATTACAGAGATTGCAAATAATGTTGAAGACATTATTGATATTCTTGACAACGGTCCAACTGCTGTAAGCACAACAACTACACTAGTTGACCCAACTCCTGCAAACAGTGTTAATACAACTACTGCACTAATTAGTGCAAGCGGCACATTAGATTCAGCAGCAGCTACTATACAGGCCGATACCATTAGCTGGATCAACAGCAACTATCCTACCTTAGTATACAATAGTGCTAAGTGTTCAAGAGACATTGGTATTATTCTTAAAGCAGTTAGATTTGACTTTATGTTTAACTCTAATTGGCAGACACTTAAATCTGCACATGCATACCTAAGAAAGACTGCTACTGAAGTTTACACATTAAATCAAAAAGCAGTAACTAGAGCTGCAATTAAATATGCACTAAGTACAGAAGCAGTAGCAAACGTAGGTGGTAACACTACTGCAATTGCTAGAATTAATTTAAGTGCTACTATAATTGATCAAATGATATTTGGCGCTACTAATGAAGGTAGTGTATGTCAAGTTGAAGATCAAAATGCATACTATGCAATGCTACAGCTAGAGCGCAATAGAGAGTTTATTATATCAGAAGTTACTGCATGGATGAATTATAACTATGTAAACTTTGATGACTTTTATAATTCAGCAACCTGTGCTCGTGATATTGGTTACATTATTGATGCTGTAAGTTATGATTTAATTACTGGTTCTAACTTTGCATCAAGTGTTGCCGGCGCAGCATATTATAGAGCAGTTGCATCTGCACAAAATGTTGTTAACAATCAGTTAAAACAAACAATTGCTGCTATTAAAGAAGCAAGAAGATTGACAATTGAAGTTACTGATTCTAGCTTATATTCTAATATTGCTCGATCTTATGCAATTATTTTAGACATACTTGAAAATGGGTTAACAGCAGTACCTACTTATACATTCCCAGACAATGGTACTTCGGTAGCTGCTGATAGTACAACTGCTGGAACATTTATAGCAAATAGAGCAACTTATGTTTCTAGCATTTCAAGTTATCTAAACACTAACTACAATGCACAGTGGGTTGCACTAGGCGCAGGCGGTCAAGCAACATGCCAGCGCGATGTTGGCTATATTGTTGACGCTGCGACTTTCGACATATTATATGGTGGAAATTATCAATCAGTTATTGCTGGTGATAGTTACTACTCATACGGTACTCTGCAAATTGGCGATGGAGATGAAAAAACAGCAACACTGGCAGCTCTTACAGAACTAAAATCGTTGCTATCTGCAGATGCAGAAGCAACAAGCCAGGCAGCAGTCGAAAGCAATGCAGATGATGTAATTGCAATCGTTACTAACGGTGCAGGAACAGTTGCTAAAGTTTATCCAGTTGCAACAGGTGAAACTGCAACAATACAAAGTACATTTAGTGCAATACAGACTGCTAACAGTTTCATACCAACTAATGTTACAACATACATTACTAATACATTTAGTTCTTATACTTACAACTTATCGTTATGTTTAAGAGACGTCGGTACGTATATTGATGCATTAAAATATGATTTAAAATATCCAGGTAACTACAAGTCACGCTATGTTGCTCGTTATTATGCTAATGCAGTAACAGGTAGCCGAGAAGAAGACATGTTCTATCTAAGAGATGCAACTGGCTTAAGAGATTGCACATTACTAGGATTAAACGGTGATTTAACTCCTGCAGGCATATATGGTACAAGTCGTGTTACTGCTGGCGCTTACGCAAGTCTTGATCCAGGATGGGGACCAGACGATTTTACAACATGGATTATTTCACGATCGCCATATGTTCAAGGTCTAACTACATTTGGTAATGCAGCAATTGGTCAAAAGATTGATGGCCATTTACACAACGGTGGCAATGACTCAATCGTGTCTAACGACTTTACACAAGTTATTAGTGACGGTATTGGTGCGTGGATTACTAATAATGGTAGAGCAGAACTTGTGTCAGTGTTTACATACTACTCGCATATCGGTTACTTGGCAGAAAATGGTGGTCGTATACGTGCTACTAACGGTAACAATAGTTACGGTGAATTTGGCTCTGTTGCAGAAGGCACCGACGCTGATGAAACTCCAGTAACAGCTATTGTTGATAATCGTACACAGTACAATGCTACTATTAGTACTGTTAATGTAGACCAAAATCAAATTCTTGTACTTGAATACGGACATGCAGGTAATGACTATACTGAAGCAGCAATAAATATATTTGGTCCAGGAACAGGTGAAGTACTAGTTGCTGATGAATTCCGTGATAATGCTGTAAATTATGCATTTGTAGATCAAGATGCAGATCCCGATGTAATCATAGGCGGTAGTAACTATCTAGTAGTAGGCAATACTGCACAAAGCGGAAGTACCACTGGCATATTCCTAGCTGCAACTGACGGCAATCTAAGTAGTACATATCCAGGTATGAAAATAGTTATTAGCGGTGGCTCAGCAAACGGCCAATACGCTATTGTTAATACATACAATTCTGGTACTAAAGAAGCAACAGTTATTCGAGAAAGCGACGGAATAGCAGGATGGGATCATTATGTATCAGGTACGCCTATTATTGCACCTAACTCAAGTTCGACCTATAAAATTGAACCAAGAATTGCATTTACTGCTCCTGCAAAATCAAATGCTGCAATAACATTACCAGCAGCCACTACTTGGGGCGATGTTAAATATATTGAAACAGCAGCTCAATATACTAGCATTAGCGCAACAGGCGGCAGCGGCAGTGGATTAACGTTTGATGTAACACGTAACGGCAGTAAATATTACCTAACAGTTAATAATGCTGGTACAGATTATACACGTTTAAATACTGTAACTATTGCAGGTACAGCCGTCGGTGGCGCAAGCACAGCTAACAATATTACTGTAACATTAACTACACTTAACAGTGTTAGTGGTGCAGTAGTCGACTATGACTTTACCGGACTAGCACAAACAGGTAAGTTCCTTGCTATTGGTGCAGGTACAAATGGTGCGTTAAGCGTAGATGGCGAATCATGGAGTATAGAAACACTTCCTTCACTAGGGGCAGGTTTTTGGAGCAGAATTGCAAGCGGTTTACAAAATGATGGTTCATCAACCTTCCAGCCAAGTGCTGTAGTACTTGTAGCTGACGGCGATAGTACTGTTGCATACAGTGAAGATGCTGATACTTGGAATACATCAACTCTACCAGTAGGAATGGATACTAGTGCAGAAACTAGAATTGCATACGGAAATGTTGTAGGCTCAGTAACTAATAGATTTGTTGTTATTAGTAGTGCAGACAGAGATGTTGCATATAGTGATAACGGCGGCGCTACTTGGACACTAACAACAGATGCATTAAGTAATATAGGATTCGATCACATAGCATATGGCGCAGGCAAGTTTGTTGCTATTAATATCGGAACTACTAGTGCAGCATATAGTGCAGATGGTATTACTTGGATAGGCGCAACTGCTCCAGCAGCATTTGCAGCAGTAACAGACATTGTATGGGGTAACGGTAAGTTTGTGGCACTAGGTGGCACTAACGGTATTATGTTCAGCTTAGACGGTGTTACATGGTATGAAAATGCACTAACATTGCCATTGACTGTAACCGAACGTAGACTTGCATATGGACAAGGTATGTTTGTTATAACATCAGATGATACTGATCAAGTTCTATACTCGCAAGACGGATTGTACTGGCAAGCATACACTCTTACTACAACTATTACAGGCGGCTACAATGCAATAGCATTTGGTAATCCTGCTAGAGAAGGTAAGTTTGTGATACTTCCGAATGCAAGCGGCACAGGCGGAGTATACGCTAAGATTGGCGCAACTACAAAAGGTCGCGCAAGTGTAGCAAATGAGCAAATATTTGAAGTTAGAATTATAGAACCTGGTTCAGGATACGCAACTGCTCCAAGTGTTACAGTAACAGATCCTAACAATATTGTCGATGTTATATTAGTACCAAGACTAGGTGACGGAGTATTAGGACAGCCAACATTTGTTAACAGGGGTACAGGCTTTACAAGTTCAACAGCAGAAGTTGATGCACAAAATTCAAATGGTGGTGCTGACTTCCCACAAACCGGAACGTTTATTGCTGTTAGACGCCTAAGTGCTAGACCAGTTAACGGGTCAAATATTGAATTTGCTAGTTTACCAGGTGAATTTTATAAACTAGTTAATACTATTAGTTTTATAGGCACTAATGCAGGAACATACACAGGCTTTTTACAACTTAGTCCTGCTATAGCAGTTAAAGACTCACTACCAGACGGTGACACTGTAGAACTACGTATTAGATTTAGTCAAGCACGGTTAACAGGTCACGATTTCTTAGACATTGGTACTGGTGGATTTACGAGTACTAACTATCCAAATACCCCGTTACAGCAACCAGTTCAATCTAACGAAACTGTTAACGCAAACGGCGGACGAGTGTTCTTTACAGCAACTGATCAAGACGGTAACTTTAGAGTTGGCGATTTGTTTAGCATTGAGCAAAGTACTGGTGTTGCAACATTGAATGCTGATGCGTTTAATATTGCCGGACTGCAAGAACTATCACTAGGCGAAGTAACACTAGGCGGTAACAGTGCAAGTATTAACGAGTTTAGCACTGACCCATTCTTTACTGCTAATAGTGATAGTGTAGTGCCAACTCAACGTGCAGTTAAAGCATACATCCAAGCACAAATTGGTGGCGGCGGCGCAACACTTAACGTTAACAGCGTGACAGCAGGTGACGTGTTTATTGGGACCGATACTATTACAACGCTGAGCGGAAGTGTGCTAAATATAAGAGCGAACGTGGTATTCAGTGGAACTGTACTTGGTTTACCTCTAGCATATAACTATTTCTTAAGATAAGGACGGAGATTAAAAATGGCAAACGGAATATTAGGATCGGCAGATCTATTAGCAACAACAGATACAGAAGTTTACGAAGTACCGGTTAGTACTTTTAGTGTAGTAACAGTAAGTTTTTGTAATAAGAATGCAACATCAATAACTGTTAGATTAGCAGCTACAAAACCGGCAAATGCTTCAACACCGGCAGCAGATGATTATTTTGAATATGATGCACAAATTCTACCAGGTGGTGTGTTAGAAAGAACAGGTTTAGTTTTTGAAGCAGGAAGAAGAATATATGCTTATTCATCGGCTGCTAACACTGTAGCAATGGTATACGGTATAGAAACAGTAACCGCTTAAAGGAAAATAGATTATGGCTAGAAGAATAACATCAGGAATATCAGGAAGGTCTATATTAGGATCATTAACTGCATTAAATAACAGTTTGCGATCAGTTGTTTTAAATACAAATGTTGTACTAGAACCTAACGGTACTGGAATAGTTGAATCTACAGCACATTTGCAAATTAACGACGGTAGCGCACTTAGACTTGCTGATGATGATTCTAGTGCATATGTTGCTTTTAAATCACCTGCAACATTAGGTGCTAGTTATACATTGACATTTCCAGCAAATGACGGCGACAATACTCAAATGCTTCAAACTAATGGTAGCGGTGTATTAACATGGGCTGCTCCATTTGTATCAATTACTGATCAAGTAGCTGATGGAACAGTATACTATCCTACAATAATTACAGGTACTAGTGGCACAACTGCTGAAGTTAATACCTCAAGCTCAAAACTATCATTTGTACCGAGCACTGGAAGACTAAGCGTAACAGCAATTACAGCTGGTTCGGCTATAATCTCCGGCGGGTCTATTGACGGTGCTAATGTTGGTGCAACTACAGCAGGTACTGGTAGATTTACAACTATTACTGAAACTTCAAGTATTGCGTACAAAGAAAATATAACTCCTATTACAAATGCACTCGATGCAATCCTTCAACTAGTGGGTGTTACATACGATCGTAAAGATGGTAGTACTAAAGGCGAAGCAGGTTTAATCAAAGAAGAAGTAGAAAAAGTATTACCTAATCTTGTAAAAGATGACGGAATTCATTATACAAAACTAACAGCATATCTAATTGAAGCAGTTAAGAGTTTAAATGACGAAATTTATCAACTCAAA
>JBDNIA010000125.1:0-3219 GCA_041688525.1 Crocinitomicaceae bacterium
AAAATCAATTAAATAAACAGCAAATTAGTTCGACAATAATTGGAATAGGATTAAATATTAATCAAGCAAATTTTGGAAATTTAACGGCTACAAGTCTTAAAAATGAAATAGGTTCTTTTGTTCCCATTCCGGATGCTCTCGATTCTTTGCTTTTGCAGCTAAACGTGTATTTTGACAAATTTGAGAAGTACCGTTACTCTGAATTGGAAAAATTATATTTTGATGATTTGTGGGGCTTTCAAAAAGTGCGTCGATTCAGTGATAAAAACGGAATTTTTAAGGGCACAATAACTGGGATTTCAGAATCAGGACTTTTAATTATTCAGACGAACGAAGGCAAAAAAGAATACGATATTAAAGAGGTCAATTTCTTATTAGAAGAACAAAAAGATTAAGCATTTTTATTCGCGTACCAGTTTTGTAATGCTGTTGTCATGTGATTAAAAAGAGCGGTTAAAGGTTTTTCGACCATCATCTTCAAAAATAGATTTACTTCTCCATCGAATTCTATATAGCCTTCAGTTTCCTTATTTTTTGGACTTAAGTGTACGGTTAAATTAAAGGGGAAAGGTGATTTTTCTCCTGATTTCAAAAATAATTTGTGGGGGGCTTCCATTCCATTTTCAACCAAAGTAATGACAATTCCACCTTGAACTTTGAAAGAGCATTCCTCCTTCGTTGCTTTCCAATCCGAAATATTGTCTTGTGGCAATAAATGAATTAAATTTTCAGCTGAACTAAGAAATTCAAGTATGGATTCGGTTGAAGCTGCTACTGAAGCCTTTTCACTATTGATTATCATGGTAATTTATTTTGTAATCCATTCTCTGGGATTGGATTTCCAAAGAAGAAGTTGCGCTGCTTCATCTTTTGTAATATATTTTTGCCCTAAGGCTTCATCTAATAAGAAGTCGTAATTACTCAATGTAACAAACGGACAATTGATTTTATCGAAATTGTCTTGTGCTTCTTGAAAACCATAAGTAAAAATAGCAACCAATCCTAGAATGTCCAACTCAGCTTCTCTCATTGCTTTTATAGCTTGAATGCTACTTTTGCCAGTGGAAATCAAATCTTCGATAACAACAACTTTTTGGCCTTTTTCGTAGAAACCTTCAATTTGATTTCCCATTCCATGTGCTTTCGCTTCAGAACGGATATAAACAAATGGCAAACCTAGATCTTGCGCAACCAAAGCGCCTTGCGCAATTCCGCCTGTTGCCACTCCTGCGATTAAGTCAGGTTTTTCAAATTTTTCAAGTAAAGCCTCACAATATCCTTGACGTATAAATGTTCGAACACTCGGGTAAGAAAGCGATATTCTGTTATCGCAGTAAATCGGCGATTTGATGCCAGATGCCCACGTAAAAGGTTCTTTGGGTTGCAATTTTATCGCTTTGATTTGTAATAAAAATTCTGCTACCTTTAGCGCTCTATCATTGTTTAAAATCATTCGGCGAATGTACAAAGTTTTTATTGATAACACACCTCTTTATATTGTAGAACAGCGCGGAGAAATTTCACCGAATGCGGTTTATATTCACTCAGAGAACATATTAGGAATCCAACAAGCGATTTTTGCTTTCTCGAAAAAAGTTAAATTAGCTTGCCCAGTTTATGTCGTGACGAATAATTCCGAAAGCACTTTTGCAAAATTATTTTCAGATTTTGATATTATTGAAGCCGCTGGTGGAATAGTCAGAAGAGAAGACCGGTTTTTGTTTATAAAACGAAACGGTTTTTGGGATATACCAAAAGGTAAATTGGATGAAGGAGAAACACCTGAAAACGGCGCTGTAAGAGAAATTGAAGAGGAATGTGGAATTGTTGGTCCTACCATTGACTCTCTTATTTCTGTGACATATCATACCTATAATTTAAAGGGAAAACCAAAAATAAAAAAAACATATTGGTATGCTTTGAATTATGAAGGACCAAAAGAATTAATTGGGCAAGCAGAAGAAGGCATAACAAAAGTAAAATGGTTCAAACGAAGTGAATTTGATAAAATACGTGCGAAAACCTTTAATTCGATTTTAGATGTCCTTGAAACTTATGTCACCGATGTTAAATCAAATTTTTAATGTGATTGTTTAATTTGGAGCGCTTCGCATATTGGTCATCTAAGCTTCGATGGATGAATTTGGAGTACTCTGAACACTTTAGTTACCGATAGAATGTGCAAAACACTCCAGATTCCTAATGTAAAAAGCACTCCAATTAATTTTTGGCTCTCCTTTGAAAATATGCGAATGGTTAAAAAGATCTTTACACTACAACCACTTTCTCCCTAAAACATCACCATTTTAGGCTTCAACTTGTACCACAAACATTCCTTTTAGCAAATTGAATTCCCCTAAAGAAAAACTTTTTTTAACCACCTTTCCTCGTGCATTATAAGTTGTTATTTCGTGAGCTAAAAAAAAGTGGAGGATAGGTTTATTTTACAGAACTAGGGTTGGGGTAGATGTTCACAAAAGCTTGATTTTGGATAGTTCTTCCTCGCTAATCCAAGTTGGAGTAGTTCCTAAACCCAAAACATGTAAATTTTACCATTCGCCTTGTACCTCCTGTAAATCCAGTAAACATCACTGTTGAATAATAATAATTAATAGGTGAGCTGGTTCTAGTTATCCGAAAAGTATCGGCATCTATACAAAGATTTCTACCTTCGACAGCACCACGCAGCAAAACCCATGTTGTTCCATCGTACAGGTAAAGACCAGTATATCTCGAAAGCAAAAACATTTTTCCCGATTGAAAAGCCATATCAGTATAGTAATCGCTTTATTGAAATAGATTGATGTTCGTTTCATTCCAGCTTTGGAAATTTCCATTATCCTCTAATTGAAAAACAAGGCTTTTGGAAACACCCAAACAGAATTATCAACATGCTTAATTTTAAAGTGCTGATTCCTGGGTATCGTGTTGTCTCCATCGTCGCAATGCATTAGTGGGACTGGGCTATAAAAACTTATAGGAAGCGTCTGCTAAGTTTGTGAATGGGTTGGGTTAAAAAGCAATAAGAATATTATTGTCATTTTCATATTCCTTTTTGTTGTGAATGAAGTAAATATTTTAAATGCATATCGTGAACTTTACCAGTAGAACGTAACTAGCTTACGTTCACCGACACGAACTTTGTATAAAATTAGTAATATGAAGTTAGTAGAATTTTTCAATACTTATCCGAATGAAGCTGAGTGTAAAGCTAAATTC
>JBDNIA010000126.1:0-9954 GCA_041688525.1 Crocinitomicaceae bacterium
AATGTGTAACAAACCCTTTGTTATTTGTTTAAATATAGTAAATTTATGTTACACAATTATCATGGACAAATTATTGATAAAATATCGTTTTCAAAACTTCCCATACATCGTTGCAGATGGGAAAGGAGTGTTTTATCAACTTCCCCACAGCACGAATAGTTATTATAAATCCTTTAGACAATTAAATCCGATTCTCAATAATGAAATAACAGAAGGATACTGAATTAAAAGAAAGTTTGTGTCCGTTCTTCAATTGAGAAAAAAAGCATATGTATCAAACGAACTAATAGAAATTGATAAACTGTCCTTGTTGCCTTTTGCGTTCTTCACTAAAATAACCACTTCGAGTTTAAGTTTACCGCACGAACAAAACAGATAAAATACAACGTGTCGCGGCTTGCAGAAGTGGCGAACTTCGTAACCGAAATTTTTCGGTTAAGATAAAATTTCTTGCGAAAGATAAACGCGAATTTACCGCATATCTCGCCATTTATGCAAACCGCTGTTATGGGTTGTTATTTTTTCTCTGCTTAGGTTTTTTAGTGCATACTCTTCACATAATAAAATCGGGACGTGCTTTTCTAATTTCTTGAGATACTGTCTCAATCAATTGTGCGCAGTCCAAAACAAATTTATCATCCACTTCTATTAATGTTGAAACCTCTGAAAGATCTCCTTCGTCAAAGAAATATTCTCCCTCTAACTTTATTCTAAAAGGTAGATAATCTGATTTCGCAACTAAAGCATTATAACTTTTCCCTTTACCGTGTTTCAATACATTAATGGCACTAATATAATTCTGAAAATGAATTTTTAAATTAGTATTGCCAGTTTCGGTAAGTATCTTTTTTGCCTCCTCGAAACCATTGCTACAAGTTAATCCATCTTGGAGTATAGATTCAAATAATGAAAAAATTCCAACAGCAATAATTGCTTTTTGCAATTGAATCATTTGAAGATTTTTAACAGTAACAGTTGAACCGCTAATTTGCAATTCTTCTCTTATTTTAGAATTTGCCTCTTCCAAAATATTCAAATTAAAAACTGTGCTTCTGTAAATAAGGTCGTCAAATGAATGCATATTTCTTTTTTTTAAAATAACGCATAACACTTGGCTAATCCAAATGTCGATTATTCCCTTGGTATATTCGAAACTAAACTAAGCTAATTCCCAGGAAAATTTAACTTAATAATACTTCCCTGGAATCAAATAATTCTTTACGTAATCTTCAACGCCCTCTTCCAGCGTGTGGAAACCTTTGTTGAAGCCTTCAGACGATAATTTTGTCATGTCGGCTTGAGTGAAGTATTGGTATTTGTCACGGATATCAGCTGGTGTGTCGACATAAGAAATAGTAGGTTCTTTGTCGAGTGCGTTAAATGTATTTGTTGCTAAATCGAAGAAAGTTCGCGCTTTTCCTGTTCCCAAATTGTAGATACCGTTCTTTGGCTCTTCGTTCATTAAGAACATACAAACTTCAACTACATCCTTTACATAAACGAAATCGCGTAATTGTCCGCCGTCTTTGTAATCCGGATTATGTGAACGGAACAAACGCATGGAACCGTTTTCTTTGATTTGATGGAAAGTATGGAAAATGACGCTAGCCATTCTTCCTTTGTGGTATTCGTTTGGTCCGTAAACATTGAAGAATTTCAGTCCCGCCCAAAATGGCGGTTGCTCGTCTTGCGCTAAAACCCATTTGTCGAAATCATTTTTAGAATCTCCGTAAGGATTTAATGGAATTAGTTTTTCTATGGTTTCGTGGTCGTCTTTGTAGCCAAATTCACCTAAACCGTATGTTGCTCCTGAAGAAGCGTAAACCAAATTAATGTTGTGTTTGATACAAGCTTTCCACATTTTTTGAGAATAGTCAACGTTCAATTCATCAAAAATTGACTTGTCGAATTCTGTGGTATCGGTTCTTGCACCTATGTGAAAAATGATATCGACTTTATTTCCAAACTCTTCCAACCATTTAAAGAAAGCTGAACGCTCCACTTTCGCGTCAAACGTTTTTCCTTCTAAATTGTGGTCTTTTTCGCGTTTTGAAAAATCATCCACGACGACAATATGGTCGTAACCAGCTTGATTCAGTCGTGAAACTAAGCAACTGCCAATAAAACCAGCTGCTCCAGTTACTACTATCATTTTTTTTGTCAATTAAAATAAACCGTTGATTTCGGCATCAATAGAGTTAATAATTTTCCCCAAATCTTCTTGATCTTCTGGGAAACGGTTGTTGTCGATATCGATAATCAACAATTTGCCTTTATCGTAAGTAGAAATCCAAGCCTCGTAGCGTTCATTCAAACGTTTCAAGTAATCCAAACGAATACTTTCTTCGTATTCACGCCCTCTAAGTTGAATATGATTCACCAAAGTAGGAACACTTGCTCGTAAATAAATTAATAAATCGGGAGGAGAAACGAAAGAGTCCATCAAATTGAACAAGGAGAAATAGTTCTCAAAATCACGTGTGGTCATCAAACCCATGGAATGTAAGTTTGGCGAAAAAATGAAGGCATCTTCGTAAATTGTTCTGTCTTGGATGACATTACTTTTTTGCTCATTAATCTCTTGAATCTGGGTAAAACGGCTGTTCAAGTAATAAATCTGAAGGTTAAACGACCAACGTTGCATATCGTCGTAAAAATCGTTCAAATAAGGATTTTGTTCAACATCTTCATAATGTGTTTCCCAATTATAATGTTTTGCCAGTAAATTGGTCAATGTTGTTTTTCCGGCTCCTATGTTGCCGGCTATCGCTACATGCATTTCGTTTTGTTTTTGACTGACTAAATTACAATAATCGCCTAAATCAGCAACCGATTTGTTTAAAAATAAAGTCGGAATTTCGATAATTCATTTTTTGAACGGAAGAAAAAGACAGTATTTACCCATTGAAACTCTATAATATCTGGGAATGGCACTTTAACTGACTCTAAGGTCTTGTCTTCTGACCGCCAACGATAAACCTCACCTTTCTTGATAACAAATATTTCTTTTTCGTTGATTTCTACGCCTTCCACATCGGGCAATTCGATAACATTTAACAAAGATCCGTATAAATCAAAAACATACAATTTCTCGACTCCGTCAAACAAATAAAGTTGATTTCCGTCCTCTTTCATCCATTCAATCTCCGTGGAGTTTAAAAGTCCGCGTACATTTTCTACTTCTTGCTGTTGGTTACTTCGCCCTAAATCCAAAAGAACGAGTTTCGAATTAAGTTGGTCGTAAACCCACACCTTATTCGGCTGAATGGATACGGCTAAATGCGTCACATAACCGAAGTTCATAGACGACAAATCGTAGGTTTTATTGAATTCAGAGAGCGTATTGTCAAAAATGGTGAAAGTTTGCTGCTGACTTGAAAAAAGCAGAATTTTCATCGTATTAATCGGCAGAATAGCGTCAATTCTGCCTTTTGATTTGATGCTTTGCGAGAATTGTTTTACGCCAGCTGTATCGTATTTTACCAACAAATCTTTATCTGCGATATACAAATTACCCATCAAATCCGACTGCCAAATACTTTGTTCATTCAGCTCATATTTTGCCATCAATTTCCAATCTTCTTGTCCAAAAGACATTGAAGTAATCAATAAAAATAAGGCCAAGATTGTTCTCATATTTTCTGTTCTATTCCTACACATTGCACAATCTGTTCTAAAATTTCGCGTGTATTGCACAAGCGTGGAATTTTATTTTGTCCGCCTAGTTTTCCTTTGGATTTCAGCCACTGATCGAAACTGCCACTCCGTAAAATTTCACCTTTCGGGAAAACCATGACTAAATCTTTGGTTCGCTTAGCATCATAATCTGAATTTATTTCACGCAATTCATCATCCAGATACTTCATAAACAAGGGAAAGTCTATTGGCTCCTTCACAAACTCAAACAGCCATTCGTGACTACCTCGTTCTTTGTTTGCCATAAAAACAGGGCAAGCCGTATAATCTCTCACTTGCGAATGCGTCATTAAACAAGCATGCGCAACGGCTTTTTCTGCATTGTCTACGATAAGCTCTTCTCCAAAAGCATTGATGAACGATTTGGTTCTTCCTGTAACGCGGAAACGGAATGGATATTTCTCTGTAAATACAATTGTATCACCAACGATGTAACGCCATAAGCCACCATTAGTTGAAATAACTAAAGCATATTGTTTACCAACTTCTATATCCTGTAATAAAACAGTTTTCTTAGAATTTACGCCGGCATAATCTTCCATTGGAATGAATTCGTAGTAAATTCCATAATCCAACATGAGCAATAAATCACAAAGACCGGCTTGATCTTGAATTCCGAAAAATCCTTCAGATGCATTGTACGATTCCACATAATTCATGTTTGGATCGGGAATCAATTTCTTGAATTCTTCTCGATAAGGACCAAAACTTACGCCACCGTGCATGAAACATTCAAGGTTTGGCCAAACTTCTTTCAAATTGTCCTTCCCAGAAATTTCTAATACTTTTTTCACAATTACCATTGTCCATGAAGGAACACCAACCAACAAGCCAATGTCTTCATTCATTGTTGTTCGCGCCATTTTTTCAATCTTCTCTTCCCACTCGTTCATCAAAGCGATTTCTCGAGACGGTGTGCGACGAATTTCTGCCCACCACGGCAAATTTTTCATAATAATCGCTGATAAGTCGCCTGTATATGAATCCTCACTCAAAGGATTTACTTCTGCGCTTCCGCCTACGACCATGTGTTTATAACTGTACAAACGTCCGTTGGGATGATTTTCATAATACAAAGCCAACAAGTCTTTGCCACCTTTTTGGTGACATTCTTCTAAAGAATCGCGAGTTACGGGAATCAATTTGCTTCTATCCGAAGTAGTTCCCGAAGATTTGGCGAACCACTTGGTTTCCGTTGGCCACAACAGTCCTTGTTCGCCAGCAATCGTTCTATCTATCCAAGGTTTCACGTCTTCATAAAACTGTAAAGGCACTCTTTCTTGAAACTGTTTCTCTGTTTTTATCGACTGAAAATCATATTTCTTGCCAAACTCTGTAAACGAGCCGTTGGTAATCATTTTATCAAACAACTCACGCTGAACCTCAATCGGATATTTCCGAAACAAATCAATTTGATGAATTCGTTTCTTCATAATCCAACCAAAAATGGAATTGAAGGGCATATGAGTTTGTTTTTAGTTTTATAAAGATGGGATTTTTTTTGAGAAAAGGGAACTAATTACGCTTAGGGAATTAGAAATTTGGAATTTTTTGAATTTTCAGGTTTGATCTATCATTGGTGAAATCAACTATTTATCCCTCATAAACCCTCTCGCCTCAGCACACCAATGTTCTGCTAAAACAACTGGATTTGCTCCAATTCCGCGGGTGAGATGCAAGGCAATTGCCATGAGCAAAACGGAAGCTTCATGAAATTCTTGGTTGCTTGTCAAGGTGCCAAATTGTTCTTGTGCTTTGTTTTGAAGCAAAACTGTATGTTCGCTAACAAAAGAAATTGGATCGACACATTCCATTGAAATTTCGGGAATAAGTAAGCAATCTATCCATTCTTGACCTATTCGTTGGGCTAAAACTTCTGGAGTTTCGCTCCCCAAAGCTTGCCAAAGTTGCAATGTCTTTGTGTCTGCAGATTCAGCCAAGCCGGTATCCAATAAAAAGGAAAAAGCCATGTCTGCTAGGTTTTGCATCAGCTCCAAATACTCATCTTGCCCTTTTTCAAATTGCTCTGTTTCTTGACCTTGAAGATACTCACCAACCGATAATTGCGGCAACCCCAAAACCTCAGAACAATCCGTCAAACAAGGGAATTTTTCACCTTCATAAATATAGTGAACCTCGTCGCTTTGTATTTGTCGACCAAGTGGATATAAACGACACGCCAAAGGTCGGCCTAAATGAACGCTACAACCCAAATTATCAACATATAAACTACACGCTGCTTGACCTTTCCATTCCGATTTTCCGTTGAATTTCAATTGAATTCCACCAAAGTCTGTATAAAGATCTCGAAATTCTCTCGCCGAGTTTTTTTTCTCCTTCGCAAGACTAAATAACTCCCATGGATTGAGCAGCACTTTTTTTCCGTGACAACAGGTTCCTGAGCGGGAGCAGGTAAGCGGCAGAGTATCTTGGAGGTTTAGTTTTGTTATTTTCATTTTTGGGAAAATATTTTTTTTCTGCCAATAATCCTGCGTCAGGACTTCGGTTGGAATTCGTAATTTGAAATCCTAATGCGAATATTTTTAAAACATTAAATGTAAAATAAAATTTGGATTTCCGTGGTTGATAGAAATTTGAAAAACGGTTTCTGCTATTTGTACAAATCCATATTTTTCATAAAAATGTATAGCGCGACGATTTTCCGTCCAAACATAAAGCCAGATCCCACTTTGTTGATTTTCCTTTGCGAGTTGAATATTAAAATCCATTAGTAACTTCCCAACTTCTGTACCATGGAATTTTTTCAAAACATACAATCGCTCCAATTTACAACTGTTATTCGGTGTTTTTTTTTCATAGTCGGTATTCAAAATAATTTTTGAGTACCCAATCAATTGTTCACCGCAGTAGATTAGATGAAAAAGATTCGCGGCATCTAACAATTCCGTCTTTATATTTGCTAACGTAAATCTATTATCGATATATTCCTGAATATCAATTGGCGCAGCGCTGTGGCCATGAGATTCTTTAAAAGTCCTTACGGCCAAGTTTTGAAGTTCATCCACATTACATAGATTCCCTCTACTGATTCTTATTTCAGGAGTAAGAGATGACTGATTTTTATCGTTCTGGGAAACCATTTACTTTTTTTGGTGATTAAACAGACTAATTAGTAGTTTTTTTTTAAAAATATCCCTCTCACATAAACAGTCAAAAGGGAATTGAAATTCGTTTATTGAAGATTACTTCGCAAATTTCAGTTTGTAATCGACCCTACTTTGTTGTATCACTTCCATCGCGACTTTTTTGTTTTGAAAATCTTCAACAACAACCGTTTTATTTTCCAAGACTTTGTAATTTTCAAAGAAACTGCGTAATTCTTTAATCCAATGCGCTGGTAATTCGTCTATATCGTTGATGTGATTGAAGCTCATATCATTCGCGGCAACAGCAATAATTTTATCGTCCATTTCGCCTCCGTCCAACATGCGCATAACGCCAATAACTTTAGATTTAACCAAACACATGGGTACAATGTCGATCTGTGAGATCACCAAAATATCCAAGGGATCATCATCGTCGCAATAGGTTTGTGGTATGAAACCGTAATTTGCTGGATAGTTGATGGATGAATACAAAACTCTATCGAGACTAAGCATTCCTGAATCTTTGTCCAGTTCGTATTTCGCTCTGCAGTTTTTAGGAATTTCTATGATTCCTGTAACAAATTTTGGAACATCTTCACCAATGGAGACGTCATGCCAAGGGTTCATCATTTTGTGTCGTTTATTGATATTAAAAAATCCTTCCCGGAAGAACCGAGAAGGATTTCAATTCGTTTATTTTATGGAGCTTAACCCCAAATAAGTATCGTAATCAGCAATCCCAAGGCAAAGACAACAAAAATAGTTCCTAGTGCAACTGTAGATTCTTCAAAAAAATTGTTTGGCATGATTGAAAGTTTTTCTGTAAAAATACAAATTTCTTAGTCTCTTGAACCCATAATACGGAGTAAAGACATAAACAAATTAATAAAGGTGATGTACAAAATTAATCCTCCGACTATAGCCAACTTGCTTCTGTCGATTCCTGACAGACTCGAATCTGAGGACATATCTTTTAATTTCTGCATGTAATATGCTGTTAATCCAGTAAATACGAATACACCAACAACTGATATAATGAAGCTCATCATGTCACTTTTAAGAAACATGTTTACAATACCTGCGATAAAAATTCCAATGAAAGCCATATACAACAAGCTTCCCATTTTCGTTAAATCCGTTTTGGTTGTGTATCCCAAGATAGCCATCCCTGCAAAAGCACCTGCCGAAACAAAGAACGTTATCGCAATAGATTGTCCAGAATATACTAAGAAAATAGAACCTAAACTAAGCCCCATCAGAACTGAAAACAACAAATACAAGGCCATCAAAGCGCCGAGTGAGAATCGCTTGTACGCCATTTGTATCAGCAAACCTAAACCCATTGGAGCAAAGATGATTACATAATATACTGGTGACAATCCGCCAGAAGCGCTTAAGAAATATTGCTGAAAGAATTCTGGTGTTCCAGCCCAATATGCGATTACTCCCGAAACGGCCAAAGCACCAACCATATAGCTATAAACGCTTCTAAAAAATTCACGTGTGATTTCCTGCGTGAAACCTTCGTGTTCATTAATGATATTGCTCATTTCACTTTAAAATTTAAATTACGAAGTAAATGTATAGAATTTCTCGCTTAGCACGAAAATTTTGGCTTTTTTTATCAAATGAGAAACAATTTTAATTAATGTAATTTTGCTTGAATTAGGTTGATGAATTCTTTACGTGTTGTTTCATTTTTCATAAACAAACCCGTGTAAGCGCTAGACGTAGTCGTAGAGTTTTGCTTTTGAACACCACGCATTTGCATGCACATGTGCGCACACTCGATAACTACAGCAACTCCTTTTGGTTGTAAAACACGCTGAATAGCATCGCGAATTTCTAACGTCAAACGTTCCTGCACTTGTAATCTGCGAGAAAATGCATCAACAACACGTGGGATTTTGCTCAGACCAACAATTTTACCATTAGGAATATAAGCAATATGTGCTTTTCCGAAAAAAGGCAACATGTGATGCTCGCACATTGAATAAACTTCAATGTCTTTCACAATAACCATTTCTGAATATTCCTCATTAAAAAGCGCCGCGTTCAGAATTGCATCAGGATCTTCGTCGTAACCTTGCGTTAAAAATTGAAGTGATTTCGCTACACGTTCTGGTGTTTTCTCTAAACCTTCTCGTTTTGGATTCTCACCAAGTTGACTTAATATATCTGTATAATGAACAGCTAACTTTGCCGTTAATTGATCGTCGTAAATTATTTTTTTTTCCACTATTTCTTTTTATGCCTTTTTAAACGTTTATCGCCTAAAAAGGTTCATTTCCGCCAAAATATTCGACATAATTATTTTCCGTTTCAACCAGTTTCAACTTTACCAACTCACCCCCGTGTTCTCTTACAGGTTCAATTAATCGATCCCAAATGGCAATGACAACATTCTCTGTAGAAGCCAAAATACCTGTCAAGAAGGGAACGTCTAGATTCAAATTTTTGTGGTCTAGCTTGTCTGTAACTTCTCTTTGAATGATGCTGCTCAGGTCCTTTAGATTAATCACAAAACCTGTGTCATTTTTGGGCATGCCTTTGACAGTTACGAACAAAGTAAAGTTATGTCCGTGCCAGTTAGCATTGCTACAACGACCAAAAACTTCCTCATTTTTTTCTTGACTCCAATCCTCATTCCACAACTTATGTGCAGCATTGAAAGATTCTCTACTGGTAATGTAAACGGTATTCACGATTTTTAGATAAGGCCACAAAGATAAGGGGAAAAAGTTACAAGTTACAAGTTCTTTGCTTTGCAAATTCTAAGTTGCTCGTTATCTCCAAACAAAAACTTGTTACTTGAAGCTCACCACTTGAAACTTTCGGAGTAACTTTGCGGCATGGAAGAACGCTTGGATAAAATTCTTTTGCAACGTGGTTTGGTTAGCACTCGTGTGCGAGCTGAACAAATTATACGCGAGCATGGTGTTGTGGTAAACGGAAAATTATTGAACAAAACGGGTAAGAAAATTCCCGTTGATGCGAAAATTGAATTATTAGCCGAAGAAATTCCATATGTGTCTCGTGGCGCTCTTAAACTAAAACATGCGCTTGAAAATTTCGCTGTTTCAATTGAAGGAAAAACAGCCATGGATATTGGTGCTTCGACAGGCGGATTTACCGAAATACTTTTAGAAAA
>JBDNIA010000127.1:0-3381 GCA_041688525.1 Crocinitomicaceae bacterium
CCATCGATAAAATCAATTCTTGGTACAATCGACTTTCCAAAGCATGGATCTTATCTTCTGCTCCAAGTATTTTACTCTCATATTCTTTAAGTTCTTCGGTAATGTATCTTTCAGCAGAAACCAATGTCTGTTTCCGAATCCAGTTTTCAGGCACTTTATCTTTGTGTGTATTTCGAACTTCAATATAGTAGCCAAATACATTATTGAAGGCAATTTTCAAACTTGAAATTCCAGTTGATTCAATTTCACGTGCTTGCATTGATTCCAGATAGTCCTTACCTGAAAATGCAATGGCGCGCAATTCATCCAGTTCAGTATGCAGTCCATCTGCTATCACTTTTCCTTTGCCAATTTGAACCGCTGGATCATCGTGGAGCGTATTTTCTATCGTCTTAATTAACTCTTCGCAGGGGTTTAGTTGATCTTTTATCTTTTTAAGAAGAATAGACTTCGCATAAGAAAGATCCGTTATGATTGGATCTATTTGCTTTAATGTTCTATGCAAACTCATCACTTCTTTTGGGTTAATTTTCCCGACAGCTGTTTTCGAAATCAATCGTTCCAAGTCTCCAACCATTTTCAATCGTTCACCCAAACGATAAGCGATTTCCTCTTCCGCTTTTAATTCTTCAACAGCGCCCAATCTATCTTGAATCGGTTTTAAATCCTTCAAAGGCAAAACCATCCAACGTTTCATCATCCGTCCTCCCATGGAAGTTTGCGTCCGATCCAAAACATCAATAAGCGTGGTTGCATTTTCATGCTGCGAACTAACCAATTCCAAATTGCGGATGGTAAATCGGTCGAGCCAAACATAGCTCTCCTCCTCTATTCGACTAATTTGTGTGATATGTGACAAGCGATCGTGATGAGTTTCACTCAAATAATGTAAAATAGCACCTCCAGCGATAACTGCTTTCTGCAATTCTTCAATACCAAAACCTTTTAATGATTTCGTTTGAAAATGTTTGTTTAAAGTCTCATAAGCGAAGTCTGGGGTGAAAACCCAATCTTCCAAGCGGAAAGAATGAACGCTTTCTCTGTCCAATGCTTCGTAATCTTTATGTGCTTTTTTCTGGTAAATGATTTCAGAAGGCTGAAAACCTTGAATCAATTTATCCATGTAATCCAAACTTCCTTCAGCGATAAAAAACTCACCTGTGGAAATATCCATAAAGGCAATTCCATTACCTTCCTTATCAAAATGAATGGCGCACAAAAAGTTATTTTTCTTTTGTTCAAGAACATTATCGTTGAAGGAAACTCCTGGTGTAACCAATTCCGTTACGCCTCTTTTTACGATTGTTTTCGTAAGTTTTGGATCTTCCAATTGATCACAAATTGCAACCCGTTTGCCAGCACGAACTAATTTTGGCAAATAATTGTCCAAAGAATGATAGGGAAAACCCGCTAATTCGACACTCGATGCGCCATTTCTGCGACTTGTTAAAACAATGCCTAAAATCCGAGCAGTTTCTACAGCGTCCGAACTAAAGGTTTCATAAAAATCACCAACACGAAATAATAACAAAGCTTGAGGATGCTTCGCCTTGATAGCATTGTACTGTTTCATCAAAGGCGTTTCCACTATATCTTTGCTTATTGTTTTTTTTGCCAAAATGCTTGATTTTTGTTAGGTGTAAAGTTAAAAATGGAGATTCAGAATTACCTTTTTATTTTGTTCTCTTTATTAACAAAATGAAATTTTTATCAAAATTCAATAACTTTTTAGGTGGTTTCTTTACTATTCAGCTTGTTTTGGTAGTCGATCAAAAGCTAAAATCCGCATATACTAATCCAGATGGCTTTCGTAATAAGTCAATATACCTTAGATTTAAGGTACTTGAAGAGCCTAAAACACAATATCGACGGAACTGTCACAATGCCAAAATTTACAAAAGACTAAAATTCGCAAAGACTAAAAGTTTAGGTCGATTCATAAAACTGAGCCTTCTGACGTCACTATTTTTTCGCGAGTTCAACTTTCAATCATACAGGTGGCTGAAATAATTTTCGATTTTATAATCTGCTATTCGATTTTTTGATATTGAAAAACTATTCATGTGGTATTCTATCTTAATCAAATCTGCCTCTTCTAATTTTTTAACATGATTTTGAATAGTCGTTTTTGAAAGACGCAGTACAGGTATTAAATCTCAATTTGTTGTATACGCATTTTAATTTAAAATTGACAAAATTCGCACTCGCGCGGGATGAGACAAAGCCCTACCCAAAAGCGCCATTTCTTGCTCTTGAATTGTAAATTGCTTAGATTTTGATACTGGCATAAGTAATCGTTTTTGAATTTATTAATATGATTTATTATATTAAGATGTGAATAAAAAAAATTCCAAAAAAAGAAAAAATAAAATTTTAGTCTTTTAAAATTTTAAAAGACTAAAATTTTAGGTCGATTTACACGAATCACAAAAAACCCTTAAAAACTTTTAAAATCAGCCAAAATTGAATCCATGACTACCAAAAAGAAAAATAATTAAAACGCTATAAGAATAGTTGCAAAAGTTATCCGGATAGGTCGGTTTATAAAAAAATCATCTGAAATCTCAAAATCATTCCCATCTGAAATCCTATTTTTGTCGAAATGAACAAAAAACTCAAACTGTGGGAACTCGACCGTGTATCTGAAGAGAAATTTAAAGAGCAAAAAAAATTTCCTTTGGTCGTTATTTTGGATAGTATCCGAAGTTTGAACAACATTGGTTCTTTCTTCAGAACCTGCGACGCTTTCAATATTGAGAAAATTTATCTGTGCGGAATAACGGCAACACCGCCGCATCGGGATATTAACAAAACTGCCATTGGCGCAACTGATTCTGTTGCATGGGAGTATGCCACAAACGTCATGAATCTTTGCGAAAAACTTCGAAACGAGGGTTACTCCATCTGTACCATTGAACAAACCGAAGAAACGACCTTGCTTCAGAACATCACTTCATTCTCGGAAGAAAAATATGCCTTGGTTTTCGGAAATGAGGTCGACGGCGTGAACCAAGAAATTATAGATTTGAGCAATCACATCATTGAAATCCCTCAATTTGGAACGAAACATAGCTTGAATGTAAGTGTTTGTGCCGGCGTCGTTTTATGGGAATTCGCGAAGAAGTATATTTAAGTTCATTTTGCTTCTTCACACTAGAACAAAAGAAGACTTTTATCTGTTTTTTCCAAACCCTATGAGAATCATCGACATTAGGTACTCGAGATACACAACAAATACATCGAGTTTAATTATTTTTGCACTCGGATTAGAACAAACAAAAAAATGATTCATACAGACATCATCATTATAGGCGCGGGACCAGTAGGTATTTTCACTGTTTTTGAGGCGGGATTATTAAAATTAAAATGTCATTTAATTGA
>JBDNIA010000128.1:0-6781 GCA_041688525.1 Crocinitomicaceae bacterium
CGTTCGCTCTTCTTTGTCCGGATTTAAGGAATTGGTAGAAACACCCGAAAGAGCCGCTGAAGTTACTGTTCAGCCGGTTAATTTGCTTGGTGTAGATGCCGCTATTATTTTTAGTGATATTTTGGTTGTTCCAGAGGCAATGGGATTGACTTATCAAATGGTCGAGTCGAAAGGTCCTTACTTTGAAAAAACAATCAAAACAGAAGCTGATTTAAAATATGCTGAATTTGAATTCGATGTTGAAGACAGACTGGGCTATGTTTTAGAAGCCATACGAATTGCCAACAAAGAATTGAATGGCAGAGTTCCTTTGATCGGTTTTGCTGGAGCACCTTGGACAATTCTTTGTTATATGATTGAAGGGCAAGGTTCGAAAACATTCAGTAAGGCAAGAAAAATTTTGTACCAAAATCCAATTTTGGCACACGACTTGCTTAGTCGTATAACGGAAGTGACAATTCAGTATTTGAAAGCACAAGTAAAAGCTGGAGCGCACATGTTGCAAGTCTTCGATTCTTGGGCAGGAATTCTGGGAACAGAACAATATGCTGAATTTGGTTTGAAATATTTGAATAAGATTGCTCAAGCTCTAAAAGAAGTTCCTTTAACAATATTTTCAAAAGGAGCTTTTACTTCAGTAAACGCAATAGCTAAATTAAATTGTAATACAGTCGGAATAGATTGGAACATGGATATGGTCACAATTAGAAAGAATATTGGTGAATCTAGAACACTACAAGGAAATTTAGATCCTTGCGCACTCTATGCTAGTCACGCAGAAGTTGAACGATTAACGAATAATATGCTGAATTCTTTTTCTAGTAAAAGGCATATTGTTAATTTAGGGCACGGTATTTATCCAGATATCGATCCTGAAAAGGTGAAAACATTTATTAAAACAGTGAAAAACTATGAACTTAAATAATACAATCATGAAAAAAATAGGAGGAATTATATGCTCTATATTAATGACAACCAATTTATTTGCTCAGCAAAACTTGGTAAATAATGGCGGGTTTGAAGATGTGAAAGGTAAAGTGAAAAGACCAGGATCAATTGCAATGGCCAATGGGTGGACATCCGCAACTGGAGTGAAAGCAGATTTATTTGTTGACACAAAAGAACCTGGTTTTGGAACACCTGATAACTTGTATGGGACAGAAAATGCAAATGATGGCAGTAATTATGCGGGAATTGTAGCCTTCTCTTATGGAGATAAAATGCCCCGTACCTATTTGGAAACTAGATTGACATCACCATTGAAGAAAGGGCAAAAATATTGTGTTTCGTATCATGTGAGTTTAGCTGAAGGATCAAAATATGCTGTTAACCAATTGGGATTTCTTTTCTCAAAAAAAGAATTTGAATCTGATTCAAAGTCTAGTTTAATTGAAGATGCACAATACAAAGGTGATGAGATTCACAATGCTTTATTTGGTTGGGATAAAATATGTGATATTTATCTTGCCGATGGAAATGAGAAATTCTTGATCCTCGGAAACTTTAATTCCAATGAAAATATTAAACAAGAAAAGAATCGTCCTACAAAAGGATTGAAAGTAGAGCAATTAATTGCTGCATATTACTTTGTAGACGATGTTTCCGTCGTATTGATCGAAGAGGATATGACTTGCGATTGTGCAAACCGAACTGAAGAGGAAACGTATTCTACTTTGATTTATCAGAAGCAAGTCAATTTGGATGAAGCGAAAAATACACCAAAACAGTTGATTGAAGGTCAAGAATTGTACTTTGGTTTTGGCCAAGATCGGTTGACTTTGATTGCTGAGGGCGCACTGGAAACGATTGCAACACAAATGCTAGCCAACCCCAAAGTAAAACTTCAAATAAATGGTTATTCCGATAAAATGGAAAATAAGGCTGGCGAAGAAAAAGAGCAATTTGCGGATATGGACAATAAACGCATTGCCGCAGTTATAGAGTTTTTAGCAACGAAACAAATTGCTGTCTCGCGAATTATTGCTTCTCCGCAAGGAAGTGAAAATCCAAATCCAGATACTACTGTTAATGACGAGGAGGACGTTGCTCAAGCTAAAAATAGAAGAGTTCTGTTTATCGTTAGATAAATTAAAATAAAAAAACCGTTTCAATAAAGTTGAAACGGTTTTTTTTTGTATCCTATTTTCTTTACCAATTATTCAATTCTGAATAAACTAGATGCACCGGAAGTCCCATGACGGTGAAATATGAACCTTCCATTTTTGTAATCCCAATCATGCCGATCCATTCTTGCACGCCATAAGAACCCGCTTTATCATAGGGTTTGTAATTATTTAAATAATAGTCGATTTCCGTTTCACTGAGTATTTTAAATGTGACCGCTGTTTGATCAGAAAAAGAAATTTGCTTTCTTTTATCACCCATCGCAACGCCTGTGATAACAACATGCGTATTTCCGCTTAACTTTCTGAGCATTTCACGAGCTTCTTTACGGTCAGTCGGTTTTCCCAGGATTTCTTCATTCAATACAACGATTGTATCGCTGCATATTATCAATTCATTTTTTTCCGCTGTCTTAAATAATTTATCCAGTTTTTTCTTCGCGATGAACTCAGCTATTTCTGGAATTGGCAATTCAGTTGGAAAATCTTCAACTATATCCGCGATACGGATGTTGAAACTCAGGTCTAAACCAGCCAACAGCTCTTTTCTTCTAGGTGATTGAGACACCAAAATAATTTTGTGATTTAAATTAATCATATCCAAAATAGAAACCAATAAACAGATGTCAAAATTCCCGAAACCATAGCTAATTTTACGAGTCTATCTATTTGAATTAAATTAGACTTACTATTTGATTTCCATATAAATAATATTGCCATTAGATCTAAAAATAAAGAAACGATTACAGGAAGAAATACGATGATTTGTTCCTGAACAGAAAAGTTTATTTTCGTTTGATGCAAGGAGAACAATAACGTAAAAAATACGAGTGGAAGAGATAAGAAGAAAGTTGACCACAATTTAGCTGCTTTCATGCCAAATCGTATTGGAATTGTTTTAGCTGAAACGAGATTATCACCTATAATATCTTCCATATCTTTTATTATTTCACGTGCAAAGTTGTTTACAAATGCAAAAAAAGCAAGCAACATAATAAAATGCCCATCTTTAATCAAAGCCTGAAACCAATAGGAAAAAGCGGTATAACTGACAGATTCTGTCCAAACCAAGCTTTGTTGGATATAAAAATGAACACCGCAAAGAATAGGAATCATTGCCGTTAGCCCAGCGATTAAAAAGTTACCTACAAACGGTAGCTTTTTTAAATACAAACTATAGAACCAAAGACTGTTCATTGTGAGGAGATGTATAAAAAGATACCAAAATGTATCATTTCGTAGGCCTAAATAAATCGCAATTGCGAATGCGCCAATATTAAGGACTGAATGGATGATTATTGCCCAACGTCTCTTAACAGATTTTCCAACGATTACGCGATCTGGTTTGTTTATTCGATCAACTCTAATATCAAAATAATCATTGATGACATTACCAGCCGCAGCAATCATAACTGTAGATACTACCAACAAGAAAAAATCAAGTGACTCTCCATTTCTCCCCAATAGTGGCTCTGGAATTTCATTCGAATAAATTTGTTCGTACGTATATAAAAAAAGACGTATGCTATACATTGTGGCTGCAATGATTAACAAATTTACCCACCGAATTAAGCGAAGAATAGCCATAGTTATTTTACGATTTTATACTCTGTTCGTCTGTTTTTTTGATGCGCAGCTTCGATTTGTGCCTCGCTTGTTAACTTATTAATTTCCTCGTCCGAAATTACATTTTCCTTTTGTCCGTAGCCTTTGTAAGATAATCGATTTGCATCAATTCCATTAATGATCAAGTAATCGTATACGGATTTTGCTCGGTTAGTCGACAGTGTTTCGTTTTCTTTCGCACTTCCTCTTGTGTCGGTATGTCCTCCGACTTCAATTTTCACTGCAAGATTTTGTTCTAAAAATTGCTTTAATTTATTCAACTCAACAAAAGACTCTTCCCTTAAGGTGGCTTCGCCTAGGTTGAAAAATACATTGTTTAATACATTTGGCAAATTGCTATTTAATGAAACAAGTGGAATATCCATGTGAATTGCGTCGCTAGATAAATTAGTTTTCATATTAAAATTTGACGAATAGAAAGCATAATTCGGATAGGACACATTTAAAGCATATTGTCTGTTAACAGGAAGTGTAACTATAAATTCACCAGTGATTTTATCTGCTTCACTGTAGATGATTTCTTTACCCGTTTCTAAATCAATTAATTGGAATTTCCCAGCTAATGGATTTTTAGTCACAGCATCATAAACCAAACCTTCAAAGTATAGCGTTTTCGTTGGGCGTAATTTTTCAGGCATTTCAAAATAATAGATATCCAAATCACCATAACCGCCATCGCGATCGGAAGAGAAAAATGCAATTTCACCATCGGCAGAAACCATTAATGAATTTTCATCATAACGCGTGTTAATAGGATAACCTAAGTTTTCTGGTTTGCTCCAGTTTCCTTTGGCGTCCATTCTACTCATAAATAAATCTGTACCGCCCATTCCTTGGTGACCTCTCGATGCAAAATACAAAGTTCTACCATCTGGATGAATCAGAACAGATTCTTCATCTTGAGGGGAATTTATAATACTGGATAAACGTTCAGCCGCTTCCCAGTTTCCATCACTAAGAAGATGGGTGACATATATATCCGAACTTTTAGAGCCGTCTCGATTTCTTACACCGCGAATAAAGTAGAGCGTTTTACCATCCGCCGAAAGTGAAGGTTGTGTTTCCCAATTGAAAGTATTAACCAATCCGGGTAAATTTTGAGGATTTGTCCAATTTTTCCCCAGACGTTTGGTGTAAAAAAGATCACAGCTTCCACGACCAAATCGGCCCTCTCCATAATTTTCACCTGCAGCATCGGGACAAGCAACAAAAATCAGGGAACGACCGTCTGGAGAAAGAGTAGGAGCACCTTCATTGTTTACGGTATTCACATTTGGAGGCATGGAAATAGCTGTTTGCCATATGTTTTTAGAACTTAATTGCGATATAAAAAAGTCTTCTTGCTCTTTAAAGTTTCCAAAAACGCGACTGTCTTTAATTCTTCTGGTAAACAGGATGGTTTTGCCGTCTACAGTAATTGTTGGGAAATATTCGGGATTAGCTGTGTTAATACCAGGTCCAATATTTATAGGATTGAAAGCAATAGGATTTGCTATTGCGTTTATCGCAAAAAGAGAATTCTCTTTCATTTTAATTGCTTGTTGACGAAGATCAGGATTAGCATTCTTAAAAAGTAAAAACTGATCAACCCTTTGATTTGATTTTTCGTATTGTCCATCGACATAGAATAAATTAGCTAGAAAAAAATAAGAACTTCCGGAAAATGAATGGTTTGGATTGATACGTAATCCTTCCTCTAGATGAAAAATTGCAGATTTATAATCACCAATAATTTCGTAAAATTCGCTAATGAGGATATGGGCTTCCCAAAAATTTGGTTCATTTGAAAGAGACTTTTCAAGGTATTCAATGGCATTGGCATAATTAGGTAAGCCAGTGCGCTCATCTATGCTCAATCGCGGAGCTTCCATACCTTGTTCATACAATCTAACTGCTTTCTTGCTTTTTACAGAGTACTTCTGCTGCGCAACACTGCAGGATGAAACACTAAGGAATAAAAAGATTAATAATGCGAGCTGCTTGAGATTCATTCTAAGGAATTTGCATGAATTTATGCGTCTGTAAAGAAATTCTCCATTTTGGATTTTCTTTTATGAATTGGATTATTTCAGGTAAAAATCGATCTTGTTTTGACCATTCAGGCTGAAGGTACAATTTACAATCAGTATTTACTTTTTCAGCATGCATTTCGGCCCAAGCAAAATCAGATGGATGAGAAATCACGATTTTAAGTTCATCGGCTTTGGTATAAGCTTCATCTACTGGTGCTTTGAATTTTTTTGGTGAAAAACAATACCAATCAATAGCTCCTTTTAATGGATAACAACCTGAAGTCTCTATTGCAATAACAGGAACTTTTTCGTGTATCTTTTTGGTTAATATTGTTAAATCATACATTGCTGGTTCACCACCGGTGATAACTACGAAGTCCGCTTTTGTCTCGAAAACAGGCTCAATAATTTCATCTATTTTTAATAGTGGGTGGTCTTTGTTATTCCAGCTATCTTTTACGTCACACCACACGCAGCCGACATCACAGCCAGCCAAACGTATAAAGTAGGCTGCTTTGCCAGTGTAAGAACCTTCGCCTTGAATGGTATAGAATTGTTCCATTATTGGCAATTCAACAGATGCGTTTATTTGATTAATTTTCAATTTAATTATTTATTGGGGAAAAAAGATTGATGTTTTTCACTTGTATTTCTAATTGACCTTTTTCATTTGGTCCGTAAATCAAATCAAATTTAACATTTTCCAGCCATTGATCGCCAGCATAAGAGTGCTTTTGTATGATTTCTTGACCAAAAGTTTCATCGAAAGTTTCAAAAAGAACAACTAATTCAGCATGTCTCCTATTTAAATCACTTACTGTTAAATTGTAAAGGGGAGAATCTGAGGTAATTTTATGCACGACTGTCCAACTTAACGGAAAGAATAGAATCGTATCCAATTCCAACTCCAAATTATGGTAATCCTTGTTGTATGGATCGTCGCCTTCTCCTTTATCTATGATTAAAATAGTACTAACCTTTGATTTTATTAAAACGTTATCTCTTGTGTTTACCATTTTA
>JBDNIA010000129.1:0-7698 GCA_041688525.1 Crocinitomicaceae bacterium
TCAAAGAGAATTTGCCAATTGGCGAATTTTGCAATTGGCAAATTGCCCAACATGTTTTGGAAAAGCTTTGAAAGACAAATAGATTCAAGGTTTGTAATTATTCAAGCAACTCCGTAATCTGCAAGTTTTACGTTTTGCGCTTTTTCTTCTTCGCGGCGGGAAATAAAATATTGTTCAATATCAAACGATAACCTGGTGAATTCGGGTGTAAGTTTAAATCCGTAGGAGGATCCATCACCCGATGCTCGTAGTCTTCAGGGTCATGACCGCCATAAAAAGTCCAAGTGCCTTGTCCCATTTCGCCGTGCAAGTATCGTGCTGTGCCAATTGATTCATCTTCGCCTAAAATCAAAACATTCGGTTTGATCAACTCTTTTCTAAAATCTGTCGTTTGTCCCATAAAACCGGGGATAATATTTGTGTGACATTGTGTCAACATCGTTGGCACGACATCCCATTTCGCTGAGAATTCAAACAAAGTAAAATTGTCTAGTGCCTCATTTCGTTTATGTAAATCAGTTCCATCGATATTGGAGTATTCGTAGACCATGGGATTTCGTTCCAATTTGAAATCTTTGAATGCAAAAGTATTATCATAATCTAATTTCTGTTGACAATTTGGGTCAGAAGGATCGCCGTCGAATATACTTTCACAAATATCGGTATTTGCCGCAGCGAGGGCAATATCGAAACTATCTGTTCCGCTGCACATCGTAAAGAGGAATCCACCACCAAAAACAAATTCTTTAATTCGATTGGCAACGGACAATTTCAGTTTCGAAACCTTCGCGAATCCCAGCATTTTTGCATCAGCTTCAGCATCTGAAACTTGTTGTTGATACCAGGGATAGGAACGATAATTAGCATAAAACTTACCATATTGTCCCGTGAAATCTTCGTGGTGCAAATGCAGCCAATCGTATTTTGGTAAATTGCCTAAAACTATTGCTGAATCGTAAATCTTTTCATAAGGAATCTCAGCATATTCAAGTACAAGTGTAACAGCGTCATCCCAAGGCATTTTTCCATTGGGTGTATAAACTGCAATTTTTGGTGCTTTCTCTAATTGAACAACTTCCATATTAGTTTCTGGATTTCCAATTTGTCTTTTTATTGCGTCAACTTGTCCGTCCGCTAAAACTTCGTATTTAACTCCACGAATAACCAATTCATCTTCAATGGCTTTCAAGTGCGGAAACAAAAATGCACCACCTCTGTAATTCAGGAGCCATTCCATAACTACGTTGTTTTCTAGGACCCAGAAAGATACGCCATAAGCTTTCAAATGATTCGTTTGACTTTCGTCCATCGGAATCAATAACTGTGAAGCTGACAGCTGAAAGGTTGTCGTAATTAAAAAACAAAAAATGAATATCTTTTTAAACATGAGTAACAATTATTTTATCGGATAACGCAAAAAAACTTACGTTTCGTTAAAAACCGTGTTCAATATTTCCGCCGCGATCAAAGTCTTCACCTTCATTATCGTTCGTGCTGTTGATTTTGCTCGGCAATGTGAATTCGTTGCCAGTTGATTCAAAAGATCGGTTGGCATTCATGGATGAAGAGAAAGATGTTTCTACATAATCAGGTTCCACAGAGTCTAAATTCTCGAAACGAGCATATTGACCAATAAATTTCAGTCTAACACTATCGAGTGCTCCATTTCTGTGTTTGGCAATTATTATTTCACCAATACCTTGATTCGAATTTCCTTCAGCATCTACCGTAATTCCGTAGTATTCTGGTCGATAAATAAACGAGACGATATCGGCATCTTGCTCAATTGCGCCTGACTCCCGAAGGTCGGAAAGTATAGGTTTTTTCTCCCCACCACGTTGCTCAACTGAACGACTTAATTGAGACAAGGCAATAATCGGAACGTTTAATTCTTTGGCAATTTCCTTGATAGAACGGGAAATCAGGGAAATTTCTTGCTCCCGATTTCCTGGGCCTTTTCCGCCACCTGCTGTCATCAATTGCAAATAATCGATAATAACGATTTGTATGTCATACTGTAATTTCAATCTTCGGCATTTTGCACGTAAATCGAAAATTGAAAGTCCCGGCGTATCATCGATATATATTGGGGCTTGTGATAATTTTGTAATTCGGCTGTGTAACTGCTGGAACTCATGGTCGGCTAAATCACCTTTACGCAATTTTTCAGCAGGCAATCTACTTTCACTAGAAATTAAACGTTTCACCAACTGAACGGATGACATTTCCAAAGAGAAGAATGCTACAGCCATGCCATAGTCGACAGCACAATTTCGTGCCATAGACAAGACAAAGGCGGTTTTTCCCATTGCAGGTCGAGCAGCAAGGACAATCATATCTGATTTTTGCCAACCTGCCGTAATTTTATCCAAGTCAAAGAACCCTGTTGGAACACCTGAAAGACCGTCTTTATTTAAACTTGCTTTCTCAATTTCATCAATCGCTTCGCGGACAACATTTTTCATGACAGCGACTTGCTTACCCATGTTGTTTTCAGAAATTTTAAATAAGTCCTCTTCGGCTTTATTTAGCACATCAAAAACATCATTGGTATCCTCGTAGGCCATTTTTAAAATATCCGAACTTATTCGGATCAACTCTCGTTTAATGAACTTTTCAGAAATAATTCGCGCATGGTATTCTACATGAGCAGATGATGCAACGCGAGATGTTAATGAAGAAACGTAAGCAGGTCCGCCACTGGCTTCCAAAGTGCCTTCTTTTTTCAATTGATTGATTACCGTTAGAATATCTATCGGAGTAGAAGAGGCAAATAATTCACGGATTGCGGTATAAATATAAATGTGTTTTGGATCGTAAAAACAAGCAGGTGTTAGTAAGTCAATCGTATCGGTAACGGCATTTTTTTCGAGCATTAGGGCGCCAAGAACAGCTTGTTCTATATCGACAGCCTGTGGCGGAAGTTTACCCATTTCCATAGCTATAAGACTTGTATTTTTAAGTCGTACTGCGGGTTTTCGATTGTTATCGACTTTATTATCCATTGATCAAAGATAGGATATTGACGCGGCTATTCGCACATTTGTTTTCGATTATATTTAAAAAAGATATAAAGAAAGTTTGTTAACAATTGTTGAAAGCTTCTAACTTTGAACTATGCAACGAAAAGTAGTTCTTACAGCCGATGGTTCTCGCACGATTCATATCGAAGAATGGAATGAAAATTACCATTCACATCACGGAGCTTTGCAAGAAGCTAGACATGTTTTCATTGAGAAAATTAAAGAACGAATAGGAGATCGAACTGAAATTTCTATTTTAGAAACTGGTTTTGGAACCGGGTTGAACGCTTTTTTAGCACTTCAATTATCGGAAGAATTGAATGTGAAAATCAAGTATGTCGGTTTGGAAGCATTTCCCGTCTCTGCAGAAGAACTGGAAGCCTTGAATTATAGTCAATTTTGGGAAGCAGGTCGACGAAAATACGAAATGCTTCATGAAATTCCATGGGAAAAGGAAATGGCTATTACTGAAAACTTTCAACTCACCAAGAAGCAAATTTCATTTGAAGACTGGCAAGTGGAACGCAATACTTTTGATTTTATCTTTTTTGATGCTTTCGGACCGCGCGTGCAACCCCATCTTTGGACGATTCTAATTTTTGAAAAGATGTTTTTAGCTTCTAAAAAAGAAGGGTTTTTTCTAACATATTGTGCTAAAGGACAAGTTCGTAGAGATTTAGAATCGGTTGGTTTCGAAATGAAACGCTTACTTGGTCCACCGGGGAAAAGGGAAATGTTAGTGGGGAAGAAGTGAGTTTTTTCTAATAATTTCAACTATATTTAAACCTTATTCGTCGAGTGTAAAAAAACGCTTAAAAAATTATTTGACTGCTTATTACGAAGTTAAACCTCCAACTTTTGGGAACAGATATGGATGGCAAGCAACTACTCAGCCTTATTCGTTTTATTATACTAAATATATGGTATAAATTGACGGAAAGAACAGGACATTTAATTACGGTTTCAATGTTACTTTGGGATATAAGATTACTCTGAAAAATCTAGGTTTTGATCTGAGATATAACTTCTTTTTGGGAAGTTCTAAAGAATTTGAGAGACTTCAAGTAAACTCAAAATCGATGCGGTAGTCGCTTGGGTTTAGTATTGGCTATAAAAAGAAGTAATTAAGGTAAAGAATTCTCAAACTTAATCATATCTAAAATAGCGCTTTAGTTCTGGAAACATTTTTTAAATTTGTTCATACGAAAAATCAAAACTTTCGAATAAACCGGATAGCGAATGAAAAATATGTGGAATGAGCGTTATGCGCATGAAAGCTATGCGTACGGAATTGATCCAAATGATTTCTTTAAAAAAATGGTTGACAATGGCACTTTGACAGGTGAGATATTGAAGCCAACAGAGGGCGAAGGCAGAAATGCGGTTTATGCCTCGAAAAATGGATTAGATGTTACAGCTTTTGATTTAAGTGAAGAAGGAAAAAAGAAAGCGCTTAAATTGGCCAAAATTGAACAAGTTGAAATAAAATATGAAGTGGGCGAATTTTTTAAATTGCCCTTGATAAAACACACTTTCGACTCAGCAGCATTAATTTATGCTCATTTTCCTCCTCAAATTTTGTCGAGTTATTATAAGAAAATTGGTCAAATGATTCGTCTAGGAGGACATGTCGTGATAGAAGGCTTCAGTCTCGGTAATTTAGAATTGCGTGAAAAAAATCCAGAAATTGGCGGTCCAGACAATCCGGAAATGCTTTTTACTGTAGCGTCCATTAAAAAGGATTTCCCTAATTTTTCGATTGTGCAATTGGAAGAAGTTGAAGTTGAACTGCAAGAAGGTCAGTATCATAACGGAATAGGAAAAGTTATCCGATTTGTAGGCCAGAAAAATAAATGAAATTAAAGGCGGATTCTGAAAAGCCCAAGAGTAAGAACAATTTAATAAACCAAATTTATATGAAAACTGAAAATGTCATTTTAATGCAGCAAGCCAGAGAATCCCTCAATGGGAAATGGGGCTTGGCAATTGGAACCTACCTAATGTTGGTTTTAATCTCTGTCGTTCTCCAACAATTCGACCAATTGGGGACTTTGTTTATCTTGCTGATAACGGGCCCGTTGTCACTTGGAGCCGCTATTTTTTCGCTGGCGATATCTAGAGATAAAGAACCTAAATTTGAACAACTTTTTCAAGGTTTTCAAAAATTTGAAGTAGCGTTTTTAGCGTATATCCTTATGGTAATCTTTATACTATTATGGACTTTGCTGCTTATTATTCCCGGAATTATCGCCGCTTTTTCTTATTCTATGACTTTTTACATCCTCGCTGATGATAAATCCATTAAAGCAATTGCAGCTTTGGATAAAAGTAAGAAAATGATGGACGGTTTCAAGATGAAATATTTCTTTTTGAGTTTGCGATTTTTAGCTTGGGCCTTACTTTGTGTTCTTACTTTGGGAATTGGATTTCTTTGGTTAATTCCATACATGCAAGTTACCATTGCTAAATTCTACGCTGATGTAAAGGCCAATTTTAAAGAAGAGGAAAGTATGCATTTTGAGAATTAAGAATAATCTTTGTGACTTTTTGTTATCTCAGATTGTTTCAAATAGATACTGCTCGACCAAATGAAAATAAAATCAATTTTAACGTTTTTAAGTTTTAGTTCTTTATTGCTGATGGCTTCCTTTCAATGTGCGAAACCGCAAACCTGCGTTGGATATGTAATCGATGGATCGACTCTTCAACCTATAGTTGGTGCGGCGGTTCAACATCCAGGAGGACAAGTTATGACAGATTCTAACGGGAATTATCAAGCCAATTTCAAAAGTGACAAAGAGATTCAGATAACGGTAAGTAAATTGAACTACCAGTCGAAAACGTTTTATTGTAATTCTTACGATACAGTGCAGTTAATTCCATAAAAGCGAGGTGTTGTGTTAAGTAAAGTTTTTCTAGATTTACTTATATGAAAACCAAATACTATTTGATTCAAAATGAAAATAAACGTTTGTTATCGGATAATGAGTTATAGATAGACGAAGTCGCTATACGCAACGTTGTAGTTACACTGTTTGTTTTTTAATTTCTATCGGCATTCAATACGTTAAAAAGAGAAATAAGTGATTTTTAATTTCTTTGGGACAGTCCAAGTTTATTCTTAAACGGTTTATTGTACTTTTTAAAGATGACATTCCTGTTCCATATTCTGATTTTTAGTAGTGTAGAGAACATTATGAATTTTTAAAATTTCAGAATCCTAAAAATCTCCATCACTTAAAAGCGCGACCCAAAGTGAAATCTTTTGCTTGTCCATTCTGGGATAAATTGCACGAACGACACCATTTACAGCCGCAATGTTCAGATAGTCGCCGAAGAATATATTTTTATCGGAGAGAAAACTATTTTTTGTGATTCTTTTTTCGGTAAAGTTTTGTCCGCCATCTTTTGAGCAGGCAGCATAAACATCTGTTTCATCACCTTTGGAATTTCGTCTGTCGTAATATACGAAATAGAGATATCCTGTGCTTTGGTCGACTGTCATCCAAGTAAAGAATTGTTGTGCTTTGCCTGAATCTTGGTTGACTCGAATAGGAGCAGACCAAGTTTGCCCGTCATCTGTCGATTTCGCAATCCAAACATCGGTATTGTCTTTACCGTTGCGTTGATCGCACCAGTTTAAGTAAAGAGTGCCTCGATTCGGTCCATTTGATAAATCACTTTGTAAAATAGGCAATCCATTTGCTCGCATAACAGCAGGTATGTCTAATGTCCAGCCACCAAACTGTGGACCTATTATGATTTCTTCCTTTAACCACGTTTCACCTTTGTCCATGGATTTCTGCCAAACTAAACCCTTTGGGCCAGCCCAAGCGACGAAGATTTCACCGTTTCCGCCCATCGTTGGTACAGCTCCTTCAACTGTATTGTCATCGTCCAAGCAATCTCCGCCAAATTTGGATATGCGAATAGGAGTAGACCATGTTTCACCTTGATCGACTGATTTAGAAAAAACAATAATGGAAGAATCTTTTGGGTTTGAACTGTTATAGGCATCAAATTGTGTCCAAGTCAGGTATAAAGCGTTTGTTTCCTGATCAACGCAAATCCAATGTTTGTCTTGAACTTTTGTACCAACAGGACTTGGCGAACTTCCTTCAGAATATTCACTATCAACTTTATCGGCATATTGACAGACTATTCTATCCAGATGATGTCCTTTTTTCGGCGAGGCTAAATGAAAATAATAAGCTCTTCCATGGTTATCAAAAAGGAGAACAGGATCACCATAAACTCCGTATTTACTTTTTAAAGTTTTACTCGTCCATGATTTTCCGCCATCAATTGAATAATAATAATCATCTAAGACACTACCAGCAATCTGTATATCCGTATTTTTTGGATGTATCGCAATACTTGGTTCAACTTGCGCCTGAGGATATTTACTGTCTTTCGGTTTTTGCAATTGCACCGAAAGGATTTGGACATTGCTACATGAAAAAAGTAGCAGCACCGCCATTGTGCTAAAGAAAGTATAGGTGCTTTTATTCATTGCTTCCGTTTTCAACCAATTCTAATATTTCTATCAACGCAACCAATAGTCGCGCAACGCTTTTTCTCTTACACTTTCGACCATTGAAAAAAGAAATTTAGGATAACTGTAGTCTTTAATTGTCGCTTTTAACTCTATCATTACATTATCTCGAGAAATTAA
>JBDNIA010000019.1:0-8884 GCA_041688525.1 Crocinitomicaceae bacterium
AAAAAGATGAATGGTCAAGTTTTAAAGATGGCTATCGTATCTAGGGAAGATTTAAAAGAACCAAGAACAGTATGGTATTTTAAAAATATTCGACCGGATATTTTAGATATTTACGCTGGAATAAAGGGACTTCCTGCAGACTATTATATTAGTACCGTCGATGGCATAATTCATTATTCAATAATTTCGATAGAGGAAAAACCCGTGGATAAGAATCTTTTTGGTATTCCTTCAGATTTTGAAAAGATAACAATGAATCAATTTTTGACTAAAGTTTCTCAGATTAACAACTAACATCACGTTGTGCAAATATAGGAGACTGTCAACTCATTTCGCGCATAAATCTATCTTATCTTCGCTAGATATACCAAGATAATGGCTCAAGACAACATTATAATTGAAAAAATTCAAAAAGCTGGCAAGCCAGAGTCAAAAGTACAACCCAAAAACAAACCTAAAAATGAAGGGAAAACGAGAAGTTTAGGTAAAGTTGTTACATCCATTCAAAAGAAAAAAGCACGAAACTCCATCGGAGCATTTTTAATTTTATTTTCAATTTTCTGTTTATTAGCTTGTATATCTTATCTTTTCACGTGGAGAGAAGATCAAGATCAAGTGATGAACAAGGGATTATTTAGCTACCTATTTTCTGAAGATAAAATACCTGTAGTTAATTGGTTAGGTAAATTTGGCGCATGGACAGCTCACCTGCTTTATTTCCGCTGTTTCGGTTTGTCATCAGTAGTAATCAGTTTTATTTCATTCTTATTTGGCGTTAAACTTCTTTTTAATATGAGCCTTCTCCCGTTGAAGCGCACTTTATTAATAACGTCCATTTTTATGATTTGGACATCCATTCTTTTGGGCTATTTTACATCATTTCCAAATTACCTTGGCGGAAGTTTTGGCCATTTCATAAATGAATGGCTATCTATAACAATCGGTAAATTTGGAACAATACTTTTATTGGTTGTTTTACTCTACACGATCGTAACTTTTTTATTCAACCCAGATTACCGAGCAATTTGGAATCGTTGGACAATTTGGGGCAAAGTTGATGAAAATGAAGCTTCAATTACGCCAATTTCTGATCTTAACGCAATTAATACTATCAAAGACGAGCAGATTGAGAAGGATGAAAAATCGAAGACGATTTCGTTTGATGATGACGAATACGATGAAAGCGAGGAAGAAGAGAACAAAGATGAAGACTCGAACGATGATGCCGACTTTGAAATTGAAATAGCCAAAGAACCGAAAGTTGGCAATAAGGACAATATGACTGTCGAGGTATACGACAACGACGAAGCGCTCAGCGATGACGAAATCAATGATCTTCAGAAGGAATTCGGTGATTATGATCCGAAATTGGATTTATCAAGTTATTTGCTCCCACCAATAGAATTATTAAAAGACTTCGGTAATGGAACTATATCTGTAAACAAACAAGAGCTTGAAGACAATAAAAACAAAATTGTTGAGACACTTTCTCATTACAAAATAGAAATTGCAAAAATAAAGGCAACAGTTGGGCCAACAGTTACACTTTACGAAATCATTCCTGCTCCAGGCGTGCGTATTTCGAAGATCAAAAATTTGGAAGATGATATCGCATTAAGTCTTAGTGCACTCGGTATTCGTATCATTGCACCTATTCCAGGAAAAGGCACCATAGGTATTGAGGTGCCAAACTCTAAACCAGAAATGGTAAGTATGCGTTCGCTTATTGCTTCAGAAAAATTCCAGAATTCAGACATGGAATTACCCGTTGTTATGGGAAAGACGATTACAAATGAGACTTATGTTTTTGACTTAACTAAATTACCTCACCTTTTAGTTGCAGGAGCTACTGGTCAAGGTAAATCTGTCGGATTAAATGCTATTTTGATTTCTATTCTTTACAAGAAACATCCAGCACAGGTTAAATTTGTTTTGATTGACCCTAAGAAAGTAGAGTTAACTTTGTTCAACAAAATAGAAAGACATTTCTTAGCAAAGCTTCCCGGGGAAGAAGATGCCATTATTACGGATACGTCGAAAGTGGTGAATACTTTGAATTCACTTTGCATTGAGATGGACAACCGTTATGATTTGCTGAAGTTAGCTACTGCGCGCACCATTAAAGAATACAATGCGAAATTCATAGCCCGTCGATTGAATCCAGAAAAAGGTCATCACTATTTACCCTATATCGTAGTTCTAATAGATGAGTTTGCCGATTTGATAATGACAGCCGGCAAGGAAGTTGAACATCCAATTGCGCGTATTGCACAATTGGCGCGTGCTGTTGGTATTCATTTGATTGTTGCAACTCAACGTCCATCTGTAAATGTTATCACGGGAATGATAAAAGCAAATTTCCCAGCCCGTATTGCTTTCCGTGTATTGTCTAAAATCGACTCCAGAACTATTTTGGATACTTCTGGTGCGGATCAGTTAATTGGTCGTGGTGATATGCTTATTTCAACTGGAGCTGACGTTATACGTTTACAATGCGGATTTGTTGACACGCCAGAAGTTGAGGCGGTTTGTCGGTTTATTGGAGAACAACGCGCCTATCCAGAAGCACTACTTCTTCCCGAATATGTTCCAGAAGGTAGCGAAACAACTGGAGAGGCGGATATGAATGAACTTGACCCATTGTTCGCCGATGCAGCACGTATTGTCGTTTTACATCAACAAGGTTCAGCTAGTTTATTGCAACGTAAATTAAAGCTTGGTTACAATAGAGCAGGAAGAATAGTTGATCAATTGGAATCATTTGGAATAATAGGTTCATTTCAAGGAAGTAAGGCGCGAGACGTACTCTATGCTGACGAAAATAGACTGGAAGAGCTACTGGCTAGTAAAGGGATTATTTAAAAAAAGTTCGGAGTTTCAAACTTGAAACTTAAATAATTCGAGAAAACTACAGCGCATTAACACGCAGAACTTACAACTTTAAACTCACAACCTGAAACGCTAAACTTGAAACTTAAATCTTGAAACTTATTACAACTTAACCACTTCCCCTTCGACAGCTTCAAATGAATTTTCGAAATAAACCTTGGCTTCCTGTATATGAACTTTGGCATCGTCGTAACGAGCGCTTAAATGTCCGAAATACATGGTTTTCACCTTCGCCTTCTTTGCAATTTTCGCAGCTTGTTCAGCCGTACTGTGCAAGGTTGCTTTGGCTCGCGCTTTATCTTTGTTGACAAACGTAGCTTCGTGATACAATACATCAACTCCTACTATCCAAGATAAAATGGCCTCCGAATAAGCAGTATCAGAACAAAAAGCATAAGAAGATGAAGGTTTAGGTTTTGATGTGTACTTTTTAAATGAATGAACACAACCGTTCTCGTCAACAACGTCTTTTCCGGCTTTTAAATCTGGTATTTGCAATAAACTAAGCCCACTTTCTTTAAATTTATCAGCTAAAAGACCTCGTGCTTTTACTTTTTCTTTGAAAACGAAACCATGTGTCACGATTTTATGCTTTAAGCGAAAAGTAGTGATTTCTATAACCTTGTCTTCAAATATTTGACCTTCAAATTTATCGCCTATTTTATGAAAATTCATCTCAAACCCTAAAGATGCGCCACCAATTTCTAATTGAAGGCGGACAATATTTTCTAATAGTTCGGGTCCGTAAATATCGATTGATTTTAGCCTTCCCAGCAAATGCATAGAACCCAATAACCCTACTAATCCAAAATAATGGTCACCATGAAGATGTGAAATAAATATAGCATCTAATTTCTGAATTTTGATACTACGTCTTCGCAATTGAATTTGAGTTCCTTCACCACAATCAATTAGAAAGTGTCTATTTTGGCAATAAATATACTGAGAAGTAGGATGTTGATTAACCGTTGGCAACGCACTACCAGTACCTATGAATTGAACATAAAAACTCAATTTTGAAGGGCCGCAACAGCCTCTAAGTGGTTTTCTTTAAATAAAAGAACTTTATCCAATTGGGCGATTTTGATCATTTTCATTACGTTTTCTTGCATACCGCACAATACAAATCGACCGCTCGTATCCTTGCACAAACGGTTGCCCATTAGCAGCGAACTTAAACCAGACGAATCACAATATTTTGTAGCAGTGAGATCAACAATAATATTGTTAATTCCTTTATTATTCAATAAAACCAGCTCAGCCTTGAGCTCAGATGCATTTTGGGCATTTAAACGTTCAACATTAGAAGAAATTGTTGCCCCGTATTGATCTATATTGGTTTCGAAATTCATTTTTACTAAGGTTTAATACCAAAAATAACAAAATTTTATTGTCGCTCAATTTTTGCTGCTAATAAATATATTACAGCCATACGAATTGCCACGCCATTTTCCACTTGTTGTAAAATTAACGATTGCTTTGAATCTGCGACATCACTTGTAATTTCCACGCCTCTGTTGATTGGCCCAGGATGCATTACTACAATTTCCTGAGATAAAGAGTTTAGTATTTCTTTGTTCAAGCCAAACAACATGGAATATTCTCTCAAAGAAGGAAAATACTTAATATCTTGTCTTTCCAATTGTATGCGTAGCATATTTGCTACATCACACCATTCCAAGGCGTGACGCAAGTTGTGTGAAACTTTCACACCTAATTTATCGATATGCTTCGGAATCAAAGTGGTAGGCCCACAAACCATAACCTCTGCTCCTAATTTTTGAAGACAAAGTATATTAGAAAGAGCAACTCGAGAATGCAGGATATCTCCAACAATAACGACTTTTTTGCCTTCAACGGAACCAAATTTTTCTCGAATAGTAAATGCGTCTAGTAAGGCTTGCGTTGGGTGCTCATGCGTTCCGTCTCCGGCGTTCACTACTTTTGCTCCTATCCGGTCGGATAGAAATTTGGCTGCTCCTGGATTTGGATGGCGCATGACGACCATATCCACTTTCATCGAAAGGATATTGTTGACTGTATCAACCAAGGTTTCTCCTTTGCTAACCGAGCTTCCTGAAGCACTAAAATTAATAACATCAGCTGACAAACGTTTTTCAGCTAATTCAAAGGACAATTTAGTTCTCGTCGAATTTTCAAAGAATAAATTGGCAATTGTAATATCACGCAGAGAAGGAACTTTCTTAATCGGGCGATTAATAACTTGCTTAAAATTGTCAGCCGTTGAAAATATCAACTCGATATCGGCTTTAGTTAAATCCCGAATTCCAATTAAATGTTCTACGCTTAAATTATCCATTTCCTTCTAAAGTATATAAAAGTAGCACCTTATCTTCTCCTTCAATCTCTTTCCATTCCACTGCTACACGCTCGGAAATCATCGAATCAACCGTTTTCCCGACATAGTCTGCTTGTATCGGCAAATGTCTTTGAAAACGTCTATCTATCATTGTAAGCAATTCCACTCGATTTGGCCGACCATAGGCCAACAAAGCATCAAGTCCTGAACGAATGGTTCTACCCGTGTATAAAACATCGTCTATCAAAACAATATTTTTGTTTTCTATGGAGAAATTGATGTTCGTAGTACTTGGTATAATTGGCTTTTCTCTCCGTCGAAAATCATCGCGATAAAAAGTAATATCCAAGTTTCCACATGTGATTTCTTTTCCTAAAATGTTCTCTAAACGTTCCTTTAAACGAGTCAGAACGTGAATGCCACGCGGTTGTAAACCAATTAGGATAGTGGAGGAAAAGTCGCCGTGGATCTCTATCAGCTGGTGACAGAGCCTGTTGATTGTCAATTCAAATTGTTTGGAATTGAGAATAACTTGTTTTTCCATTACCACAAAGATATAGATTAATCTGAAATACGAAACTCGTAAAACGTTAACTCACGTTTTTTCATCCTTGTTAAAACACATTTCAATCAATGGTTTTAACATTTTAAGATTTATTTAATTTCCCAAATAAAGAAGATAGTATTTTAGCTAAACTACAAAGTTAGTTTTTGTTTAAAGCCTGATTCTCTGGATAGTTAATTTCATAGTTCACCCCTAGGAATTTGAGAATCGGGCTTTTATTTTCTAGAGTGTCTTATATTATTGCTGTTTCACCCTCCCTTTCTAACGACGATAAAATCCAATTTAACCAATTCCGCCATGACTTTATCGCGAAAATTTCCTTGAACGATTATCTCTCCATCCTTCGCCGAACCCCCAACACCACATTTGGTTTTCAGAAGTTTGCCCAAATCTTTTAAATCGTCATCTTTTCCTACATAACCTTCCACTAGCGTTACTTCTTTTCCTCCTCTATTTTTTCTATCGATTGAAACGTACAATTTTTGCTCATTATTCGCTAAAGTATCCAAGCTTTGCTCCTGTTCTTCTTCATATGAAAAATTTGGATTGGTGGAATACACTACGTTCATTCTATTTTTTTGTTTTTTAGCCATTACTTAAATTCTACTATTGCCCCTTGTAAATCATCACTCATTACGCCTGTTGGATTTTTTTCTCTAAGCTCTTTCAATGCTTTTGGCGAGCGAACTTCATATAAATATATACCTTTTCCTTTATTTTTCAAATCGTCAACTTGTTTTTTTGTACACAGTTTATTTTTACAAACAAAACCTCTTATTTCGGTAAAATCGGCCATTAATTTATCTCTCAAATCATTTTCATCGCTCGAAAAAAGAACATTCCATCCCGAAAAAATAAATGGTTCTATCCAATCTCGATTATTTAAAACGACGAAAACTCTTTTATCTGGATTATTCACTTTTACTTTCCAATCGGACAAAGAAGCCAGATATTGATTTACGTCTTCACTATTATTCTGGCAAGAATTTGAATGTTTTATATCTAAAAATAAAAGTTTCTCTCCCTCAAGAAAAACCTCTATTTGATCAAGTTTTGCTAGTTTTTCTTTGTTAAAAGATTTATATCGAATAGCTAAAAGTTGATTCGAATTTTTAGCTCCAACACAACCTGACGATTTTGTTTCTGTTCCTAACTGCTCGTCGTGATAGAGCCAAAGTGTGCCATCAGCTGCCATTCTTAAATCCAACTCAACTCCGTCTACATTGGGCGTAGAAAGAGCCAAATCCATTGCTTCATTAGAATTATCATGGTATATGCTTCCAGGAAAATTAAGCCCATTTCCACCATGGCCTATTACCAAAATAGGCAGTTTCGGTTTCTTTCCACAGGAAACAATCAATAAGAAAAGCAGAATAAATAATTTATAAACCATAACGCAGACCCAATTGAAAAACATATCCAATGTACGAATACAGATGCTTAACTGACGTGAATTCAGTTGTTCTGTATCCTATGAAGCTAGACTGGACTCCTTTTATTTTTTTCCCGAAAGCAAATGAGTAGCCAACTTCAGCTACATAATATCGCTGAATTGGCTTAAATAATTTTGGCGCTAAACTTAGCGTTGAACACTGAACCGAAGGTCCAAAACTCCATAAATCAAATTTGAAAAGGTTATAACAAAACACAGCATCTACTTTGGAGAATAATGTTTGTTGAAAAAAAGTTCGTCGAACTCCTACGCCATACCTGAGTTCGAAAGAAAAGGACTTTCTTAGATTATAATAGGCGCCTAAAGAAATAAAAATATCTTCGTTTTGGAGAGATGAACTAAGAGAATACTTCTTCGGTAATACGTGTGTATTTGACCTTTGCGCTAACAAATTAAAAGTCTGAAAAAATAAGAGAAAAACGAGCGGTTTCACGAACAAAATTTAGTTTACGTAAAGTTAAAAAAATCTCGAAAAACAAATAGATATTTATATTTTCGGACACTTCTTACAATGCACTCCTTTTTTCTTATACTTTTTACAACAATCTTTCTTTTTATCACAAGAGCAGTTGCTGCATGTTTGAAAAAAGAGTTCGTTTTTATTTTCAAGTAATGTTTGCTTCACTTTCCTTATTTAGAATAATTCTAAACAAAGGTACTTCATTTCTTTCTATCTAACTTAATTTATTCTTTTATTTTTCAACAAGCTTTTGGTAAAATCAAAATGGAGCGATTGCAAGAAACAATAATATTTCATTACTTATGAAACTATTTTCCACTTCATATGAAAATAAGCAGTCAAACACGAATTAAGAATATCCAATAAATATTTGTTTATTACTAAAAGTAAAAATACATTTCTTCATACTCGAATGAGAAGTTTGATATATTTTTCCGTTTTCTATTTCATACAGTAAATCGAAAATAGATGTGTTTTGACCACGGCAAACTCTATTTTCGACTATCGTATATACACAATTTGATTCAAAAGCATCGTCATAAATACTATTGCTTCAAATAAAAAGAACATCTTTTTCTCAAAGACTGGAAGTCATTCTGGCAATTTTCTTCGAATTAATTTGATAAATAATATCGTTAGGATTTGGACGGTCACCTCGATATATTTTTGTTTGAGCAAAAACAAATGTTGAAAATAAAAAAAACATAAAGAACAAGCGCAAACATTTTATTTGCTAATGACAACGGAGAGATGAAAACACGATAAATCGTTGCCTACAATATCAAAAATATACTCTAAATTTCCGTCAGACTTCAACTTCATGAGCATACAACCCAGACTTGCACCTCCTTTTTCTGTCAAATCCGAAGTTAACAGGGTTTTAAGATACAGTTCCTTTGTTTCTTTCAAAGACTTTAACTTCAAATTCGCACAGAAAGTTTTCATTTTTAGTACATCTTCAGCCTGTATTAAATTTATAAAGTGAAGGTGAAGATTATTGCCAGAATCACAAAAAAGAAAGGCGCCAATGGATTCTTTAGACAAATTTGAAAGTCCGTGACGAAAAATATTTTGGAGTCCTTCGATTACAATTGTAAAAACTTTTTTTCTTCTACTTTTAGAATAATTATTCGAAGAAGTGATAATTTCAATTTCTCTAGAGATTTGCTCAATAGACATTTCGTTTACATCACCAAA
>JBDNIA010000130.1:0-3056 GCA_041688525.1 Crocinitomicaceae bacterium
ACTGCCGCCGAACTACCAGGAATACAGTAGCATAACGGCAACGCCTTGGTGTATCCAAGTTCATAGTTTGCAGAGTCTTGAATACTTCTCATCCAAAGTGGTAAAAACTCACGATCGTTCTCCCCCACACCCTTAATTCTATTTCTCATATTGTTAATACTATTTGGAAATACTCTTTGATGATCACTGTCACTGACTAGGGGAATATCACTGTCAATCTTAATAGCATCGTAACTGATTAGGATTTTACTGTTTATGGTATCGGACAAGTTAACAGTGCTGCTGATACTTTTCCTATTCTTTTCTAAATCGTCTATAATGTCTACATATATTAATTCGTATATAGTTTCTTGTGTATCCGCTTCTTTAGCTTTGACTACTTTAAGATCACCAAACTTTACACGTTTGTTATTGTGATTTCTGCTCATTGCCTGCACATAGTTTACTGCTTCTACACTTTCAATACCAGCATACACTAACACACGTAATGAAGTTTGAATACCAAAATTACTATCGCCGTATCTGTACATGTCAGACGGTTTAAAAATAGTAGCATCGGTAATAAAATTATACCATTCTAATCGTTTATCTTTTGACTGGAAAGCCTTTAGGTATAAATTGGCAAATGTTTTGTTGTTATCTGCAACCACTGTGATATAAAATATTTTATCTAACGTGGCAAAATTTACACTGTCTCTTGCTCTAATAGTAAATGTGAATTTTCTATCAAAGCTAGTGGTACCTGTATCCCAAATTTCTTCAAAATTTCTAGATGCAGTAGAACTATCTTCTGCACTATCTGCTCTTTCATAGAATCTAGTTAACCCTAATCCAGCATCGTCTGCAAATTGTTTAACTTTACCTTCAATTAATCCAGTAGGGTAAAATGTTAATCCCGGAGGCAACTTTCCGCTGACCCAATTATAGCCTATACTTCCACCATTTAACAAAGTTTCAGCTAGTACAGATAATCGACTAGGTTGATTTGGCTTAATAGTTCCTAGATTGGTATTTGATATCCAATTAACTGCACTTTCAATTTCACCAATAACATCAACAGTAAAGGTTTTATCAGTAAACGATGTAGCCGCATACCAATATGTTTCGTCAGTGGGAATTCTATTTCTGTGTGCAACCAGACATACGTAAACAATTCCTAAAAATTGAATTGCATCATTGACACTATAAGTTGTTGACGAATTCCAGTCTCCTTTATAGGTATATGATGTATATGCCAGCGCGGCAGGAAAATTTGTTGCTCGAGCAGTAAATGTATATGATTTTGTAATTCGTGCTTGATACGGTACTTTTCCTGCTAGATCGCCAGTAAAAGTATCTAACTCTATGCCCGGCGGCAGTTGGCTATCACTGTTGTCAGAATTGTTGGGAAGAATAAAATATGTGATAGTACCTGTAAGTGATGGTGGATCGTACACTTCTAAGAAAATAGTCACATAGTTATTAGCCCTAACTCGTCCCAAGTTGCTTTCAGTAATCCAAATTGGTACTCTAAAGCTACTAGCATCAGCTTGAAACAAATTTGTATCAACTTGAACAATGCTGTTGTCGGCCTGCAGGAATTCTTCCGTAACTACATAAATTTTAAACAGTCTAGTTTCTGTATAAATTCCGTCAGTCACTCCAACCAAGAAATTATAAATTCTGCTTAGTCTTGGAGGAGTACGGCTAGGCTCGTTATAATCAAAAGTTACGTTATCGAATAAGAATGTATCGTACCCGTTGGATTTAGCTTCAACGAAATCCAACGGGGTAACATCTAATGGTGCAGTGTCATACCCGCCATAGACACTACCTGTATACTCAAGAGCAAATATAGGATCCGTAAATCCAGATATAATACCATCACTGCTGAGACTTAATCCAGGAGGCAGTAATCCTCCGTTGGGAACTAGATAAAATGTTAATGTATCGCCGGCTATTAAATCAGGATCAGCAGCTTCTAATTGAAAATCAACCTGTGCATTATCTAAAACAAAATATGCCTCCCCCAGCCCAACATTTAAAAATCCTTCTCGAGTTAACCATACAGGTTGATCAGAGCCATCAACACCCAAAATAAATGTTCTGTCTTCAATGTCAGTACTATCACTAGCACGAACAACAAATTTACTTTCAGTATAAACACGCTGCTCGACAGGAGATCCTAGTATTTGATTTCCTGTAAGTCGTAACCCTCTAGGTAAGGTTCCGGCAATTACAGAAAACGCAACAGCGCCAACAGAAGAAGTTGCTTCTAACGGAATAGTAATGTTGACACGTTCGGTTAATAATCCTAAACTGCCTACTGGTGTAATCCAGGTAATCATCTGGATAGCTCCTTAAACAATGGTGCCACAATCTAAACTAACTGTTCCGGGAAGTGTAATAAATCCAAAGTCGATATTTGATGCAGCATAAATCAACTGCATTGCATTGTCAAACTCTCCAGTAATAGATCCAAAATCATAAGATGTTAAAATATCGGTTACAGGGATAATAGTTTTAAAAAGTACGGAAGATCCCGAAACAGTTACTTCGATATCTTTTCTACTAGTAACTGATCCTGGAGCAGCAGTCCCACCTAATGTAATCTGTTGATGTGTACTGGCCAACATACTACCCGAATCAGTATCAAATCTAATAAAAGCATCTGGTTCTGTATTATTAATAATAATAGCAGTATCGGTTTCGTCTAATAATATTTTTGTACCGGATACTAAATTTTTAAATTCTAGATCAGTTCCAACTTTTTGTTTAAAAACGCCAGCACCAGTTGCACCAACATTAGACGCTGTGATAGTTAACTGCGCACTTAAATCTGTAAAGTTAGCATTTACTTTCTGAAAAGCTGTGCGTAGATCATCGCCTAGCCCGTCGTTTACTTGATTACCAATATTAATTGTTTGTACTGTCATTATGCGCTCTCTTTATAGTATTTACCGTTATGCAATTGGACCTAAAGCTGCTGCTATTCTGTCTAATGCTGCTGCTACAGTAGTAGGCGCTGTTCCTGACCAATCTCCGGATACTGCTGGTGTATAAGTTGCAGCATACAG
>JBDNIA010000131.1:0-4228 GCA_041688525.1 Crocinitomicaceae bacterium
AAGAACATCGGAAGAGATGTCACGGTAAAATTGAACAACAAAACGATTGAAACAGGTGAATTGATTCAAGCAGACGACGAAGGATTGACCATTCGTCAGGAAAAGCGTGTGAAAATCGAAGGCACAAAAAAGAAAGAAGACATCGTGGAAGAAAAATACTTTCCGATGAGTGAAATAAAGGAAACAAAAATTGTCATATCATTTAAATAGGAAATCATGAATAGCCTAGAATTAGTTGACTCGTTCTCCGAGTTTAAGGAGTTAAAAAACATCGATAAACAAACGATGCAACGCGTGTTGGAAGATGTATTCCGCGCGATGTTGAAGAAAAAATTCAACTCTGATGAGCACATCGATATCGTTGTAAATATTGATAAAGGTGACGTTCAAATTTTCTTGAACAAAGAAATCGTTGATGACGGTGAGGTGGAAGATCCAAACACGGAAATCGCATATTCTGACGCAATTAAAATCGAACCAGATTTCGAAATTGGTGAAGAGGTAACAGAAGAATTCAAATTCGCTGATTTCGGTCGTAGAAACGTTTTGTCCTTGCGTCAAAACTTGATTTCTAGAATCATGGAATTGGAGAAAGACAATTTGTACAAAATCTACAAAGAAAAAATTGGAGAGATTGTTACAGGCGAAGTTTACCAAGTTTGGAAGAAAGAAATTATGGTATTGGACGACGAAGGAAACGTGTTGTTGTTGCCAAAATCAGAACAAATTCCTTCAGATTACTTCAAAAAAGGAGAAACTATTCGTTCAGTTGTGGCGAAAGTGGATATGCGTAACGCAAGTCCAGTTATTATCTTGTCCAGAACAGCGCCAGAATTTTTGGAGCGTTTGTTCGAATTGGAAGTTCCAGAGGTATTCGACGGCTTAATTACCATTAAAAAAATTGTTCGTGAGCCAGGAGAAAGAGCGAAAGTTGCTGTCGAATCTTATGACGATAGAGTAGATCCAGTTGGCGCCTGCGTTGGAATGAAAGGTTCTCGTATTCACGGCATCGTTCGTGAGTTGAAAAACGAAAACATTGATGTGATCAATTACACTGCAAATCCACAATTGTTAATCGCAAGAGCATTGTCTCCAGCGAAAATTACCACAATTGAAATAAATGAAGAAGACGGAAGAGCAAAAGTCTTCATGAAAGCAGATCAAGTTTCATTGGCAATCGGTCGTGGAGGTCACAATATCAAATTGGCAGGTAAACTTTGTGGATACGAATTGGATGTATACCGAGATGGCGAAGTAGATGTTGAAGATGTAGATTTAGAAGAATTTGCAGATGAAATCGATAGCTGGATTATCGACGAGTTGAAAGCTATTGGATGTGATACGGCAAAATCTGTATTGGAAATTTCTACCGAAGAAGTTGTTAAAAGAACAGATTTGGAACAAGAAACGGTTGACGAAGTGATGAGAATATTACGTTCTGAATTCGAATAAGTATCGTATTTTAAATAGATGCAAAAAAGGGCTGTCGATATTTCGACAGCCCTTTTTATGTAGTAGAATAGAGAAGATTATTTCTTTTCTATTTTGTGCCAATTGAGATTTCCATCTTGTTCTATAGACATGAAATACAATCCATTGGAATTATTGGATAAGTTCAAATAAACGGTGTTTTGAATTACCTGCCGGTTTACAATTACCGCTCCTGTAGCGCTATAAATTGATACCACTGCAGCGCTAGTTGATGCCATTTTTATAGTTACGACTCCAGAAAAAGGATTCGGATATATACTTGAAAAGATTGAATTTTCCTCTAAACCCAGACAAGGATCAAAAACAACTGTAAGTGAATCAGCTCCTGCGCATAAATTAGAATCAAGAACGGTCAAACTATAGTTTCCAGAAGTATTAACGACAATTGAATTTAGTGTGTCGCCCGTATTCCAGAGATAAGTGGCGAACCCAGAAGTTGCCGCAATTGTAATTGGACTCAGATTAATACATGCCGTTGTGTCTGGACCTAAATTAACAACTGGGTTTGTATTTTCAATTACAACAAACATCATACTTGTGTCCGAACAAGCTTCTGCTGTATTTATAGTAGAAATCGAATAATCACCTGCACTAGAAACCGTATAGATTGTATCTGTTTCGTTAGTAATTGCTTGATTGTTCATCAACCATTGTAGAGAAGTTCCCGCTTGAGAATTTACAAATAAGTCTATTGAATTTCCTTCACAGAAAGCAGAATTTCCCTGTATGTTTGTCGTTCCAGAGAGATCAAGACAAGTGTTTATCTCAAAAATAGATACTGTACTACTTACTTCATTCGCTAAGAGCAACAATGCGTTTCCATTTGGAGACTGTTCTTTGGAAATGAATAGAATCCCTTCAGAACCGCGGTCAGGACCGTTTGTAGCGACATCTCTATTGTTGTAGTAACCAATATAAATTGGAGCGGAAGGATTGTTTACATTGAACGCCATAGCGCCACCAATTCTTTCCAAACCAACAAATAAGTAGTGATTACCATCAATAAATGCATTTGTAACACCTTCTGGTTCTGGACCTTTGTCGTCACTTCTGTTTTTAGAAGTTGCATTTCCTCCATTGCTTGCATTGAACAGACCAACGAAATTCGTGTCGCTTGAAATAATCTGTTCAATTAAGTCTTTTGAATCAAAAACTAAGCTTCCTGTCGCTGCATCCCAGATAGAAAAAGAGCGACCACCCAGTGTGTGCAGTTCGTCAAAATCTCCATCGTTATCCGTGTCACCCGTAATTTGAAGAGCATTCAAACGGCCCATGAATTTGTTGTTCTTCAAGATATTTTGATCAGGGAAAGCAGCTGAATCTAAGTTCATAGAACCAATGCGGCTCGCATCTTCGATAAGGTTGTTTTCTCTTGCATCGCCTTCGTTTGCGCTGAAGACGTAACCAACTCCATTTATTTTATCAAATGAAATGGCATCTGGCATGTAAGCTCCTTGAACGGGTAAAGATTGAATCAAGATATCACCACTTTGATCAGAAGGATCCATAGCATTGTCAGTGGAATAATTTGATAAACCCAATGCGCGAAGTTCAACTACCGTAGCCGTTGCAATATCTATTACTGCAATGGCATTGTTTTCTTGAATGGAAACATATGCTTTTGTATTGTCATCACTAATTGCGATGTATTCTGGTTCTAAATCTTGTGCAATTGATGCGGCCTGAGGGAACAAACGGATGCCTTGAGCTTTTAAAAGTGAATCTTGACCATTAAATGAGGTGAAGGAAGCTGTGCTAACATTGGAATTGGTCAATGAAGTTATTCCAGGAGACAAATCAATAATAGAAACAGAACCTTCGGGATCATTCAAATAATCTGCAGATGGCTCACCTTCATTTGCGGTAAGAATTTTTGTGTAGTCTTTACTGAAAGTTACCATGTCGGGCATAGCTCCCACGGTGACATTATTTAAAATTGTTCCGGCTGTATCGAAGAAATAGACTTTGCCTAAATCTTGTGGATTCGCACCCTCTATTGCAGCAACGATTAATCCATTATGAGCAGCAATTGAATTTATTCCGCCAAATATACTCAGATCAATCGACGTAATTAATGAAGGTACTGATGGATTGCTTAAGTCAACAATATCCATTTTTCCGCCAACACTATTGGCAATAAACAAGCGTTTTGATAAGGAATCAAAAGCAACGATTTCTGCTGAATTTGAGCCTGCAGTTCCATTAGAGAAACTAGTTAAAAGATTCATTTTAATTTGATTACTTGCTATTGGAGCTAGATAATCATTGTCTTTTATAAATATGATTTGATAATTATCACCAGAAACAAAACAGTTAATAGTATGCACAATCTTTAAAATTAAACGTTCCGTTTTTTCCGCCAATGTGTCGTCAATGATTTGAACAGGAAATGAGAAAGTTCCATTTTGATTTGCAGGAATAATTAGCGTATCACTCGAAATCGTATAGTCTTCCGTTAAAGTGCTATTTGTCCAAGTAGATAAACCAAAAATAATTTTAGCTTCACTTGTGTTCGAATTGGTGAAGTTTATGTCAATATTCACTGTGCCCGCAGCCTCATTAACAATTTGAATTGTGTTAGCAACAGTTGCAAAACCCGGAGGATTAACAGTCACCAATGAAATTTCTGTGCTGTCATCTGTGAAGTTAGCATCAATTGTAAAAGCTCTTGGACCAACCCACAAGTTAGAAATTACGTTATATGTTCCAGATGCTTTAAGGTAAGAACTTCCGGCGT
>JBDNIA010000132.1:0-7280 GCA_041688525.1 Crocinitomicaceae bacterium
AAGTTCAAATATAAAAACTTTTCTCACCAATCCATAAGATCCGTGGTACACATTAAAAAATAAAACTCCTCGACAAAAACCAATCCAAGTTTTTGGGAGAGATGGGAAACCCAGATTGAAAGAATTAGTTAGGTTTTCGGTAGCTCTTCAGGTGGAATTTAGAAAATACCGGCTATCTCCGTTTATAAAAATTCATTTTAACAAATCAGAGCAAGACAAAGCAATCCAACCAAAATCGCAATTCCAAAACTAAGGAGTGTCCCGATTAAAATATACTCGGTTAACTTTCTATCCTTTGCTTTTGATAAATCGCCGAATCTAAAAACTGATTTGGCGGTCAATAAAAATCCAATTGCTCCCCATTGATTCATGATTACAAATGCGAAGACAAATAAGCGTTCTAGCATTCCAATGTATTTGCCTGCATTGTGTAGAGAGTCATTCAGATTATCTTCATCCAATTTCCATCTACTCATCACCATTTTCATGACAATGGACGAAACGAAAGTCAATAATATTAGAGAAAGGGCCATGGAAATGAAGGCTTTCGAGTAGAGAAATTCCAGGTTATTCAAATACGGATAATAGAATTGGACCACACTCGCAATTACAATGATATGGGCTACTTGATCAAAAAGAAAAAGCTTTCGCTCCTTGATTTTTTCTTTTAAATAAAGTTTGAAAACGTCGATGATATAATGACTGACAACAACAATTGGGATGGTTACCCAATATTTAGAATCAAACCCAAAAAGCACAATCAGCAATCCGGCGTGAATCATTACGTGCAGGTACAGATAAATAGATTTGATTTTATCATTCACCTTCCGCCTCACCCAGGAATCGGGTTGAAAAACAAAATCTCCTAAGAAATGAGCAAGTAACAGTTTCAATAACAGTAGAATCATAGTGAGGAAATTTGATACTGAAAATACTGATTTAATTTTAATATTTCATCATATCCACCACGTTTTAAAGCCGCACTTACAGTGCTTTGCGTCTTTTTCAATTTTTCAGCAATTTCTTTTTGTATTTTTTCAGGATTTTCTATTGCTGTTTTAATTATTTCCGAAACCGTAGGGCTCCAATTATCGGCTGTTAACAGGGCCAGCATCAGCATCAAATTTATTGTAGCATCGATGTTTTTGTTCCCTGTATTTATGGCAATTGTTTGTTTTTTTAAAGATTCAAAGCATTCGCCAGAATAAACATAAGCCTCTCCATTTGATTCTGTAATTTTTTTCGCTTTGTGTTTTTCTAATCCAATACCGATTGCTATCCTTACATCTTTTCGAGCACTCAATTTTAAGGCGGCCTTAATATGCAACACCACTGTTAAAGCATTTTCTGGTTTTACTTTTAATTGAAAGCTATCTCCTCTAAATATTTCCCACTCTGCAGGAATTTCTCCGTATTGATTCAATACTTCTTTTAATCCTTTCAACCAGTCTGTTGGTTTACCTTCTCGTGAATTTATTACATCACCTGTTATTACTGCAATCATTTTTTTTACGAATATATCGCTTCTCAAGACGATATCCAAATATATCGCCTCTAGAGACGATATTTGTATATATCGCTTCTAGAGACGATATAATAAAACAAAGTAGCGAAATGAACCAATCCTCCAAATCCTTGTACAGATCAAAAAAACAAACGACCATGTATAAAATCATTCTTATTGCCTTCGGCATTGCACTCAGCAGTTCCGCATTTTCCTTGGAGGAGGACATTGTAAAATCGAATATTACAGAAGTCACCGTTTACGCGCAAGGTGCTCAAATCAAACGGAAAGCTTCTTATTCCATCAAACCTGGAATTACGAAAGTTATCGTGGATGGAATTTGTCCAACAATAGATCCGAATAGTTTGCAAGTTTTGGCAAGTGGAAATGTGGTAATTATTGATGCGAAATATTCGCTTTTTTATCCGAAATCTGAACCACAAAACTTGGAAGGAATGCCATTGAAGATTCGGCGAGAAATAAAAATCATCGAAGATTCTCTGAAAACAATGGGTTTTGAATTACAGCAAATTCAGGATGAAATAGATGTGTATGTTGCTTCGAAAAACATTTTAGCGAACAACGGCGCTATCAAAGGACAAGGAAAGGTGAATGACTCCATCAATTTATTGAAACAGGCACTAGAATATTACACTGTAAAAATGCTAGAGATCAACAAAAACCTACAAGGCTTGAATCGTGCGAAAAGCAAAAAAGTTGCGCTTCAATCGGAAATGAACGATCGCCTTCGTTCTTTAAAAAATTACCAGAATAGCGCCCAATTGGAAAGTATGCCAAAACGTCCGAGTCACAGAATTACAATTACACTTTCGGCTTCTGAAGCTATAAGTGGCAAATTGAATCTAAGTTATTTGGTAAGTAAAGCGGGTTGGACCCCTTTGTATGATATGCGTGCAGAAGTTTCCGGTTCTAAAATCAACATGAATTACAAAGCGCAAGTCTTTCAAAATACAGGCGTAGATTGGGATGATGTCCGCTTGAGTATTTCAACCAACAATCCTTATCAGAATAAAACATTGCCAGCTTTACATCCTTGGTATGTAGACTACAACAATTACAAAACTGAAAAAAACGTGCCAAGAGTTAACAACTTAGAGATCAGTCGAGAATCAAAACATCTCGACAAATTGGAAGAAATATCTTCACAGAATTACTACACCAATACCGATGGAGTAACTTACAATTCGAAGACCTCAGCGGACTTCACACAAGTAATTGAGCACATGATTTCAGCTGAGTTTAAAATTGATTTGCCGTATTCAATCAAGTCCAATAACGAACAACACATGGTTTTGATTCGCAATATTAACATTCCAGCAAACTACCGTTACTACACAATCCCAAAATTGGATCAATCCGCATATTTGATGGCTGAACTGGCAAATTTATCAGATTATCAATTGGTTCCAGCGAAAGCAAATATCTTCTTCGATGGAACATATATCGGCGAAACTTTCTTGAATCCTTCTCAGATGGATGATACAATCACCTTCTCATTAGGAAAAGATCCAAATATCATGGTAAAACGCACTTTGATGAAAAAAGAGAGTAAAGAGAAAATTGTTGGAAGCAGCATAGAAAAGACCTTTGCCTACAATATTGAGATACGCAATTTGAAATCCACAGAAATAGAAATCGTCATTCTGGACCAAATACCTATCTCTACGAACCCAGAAATTATCATTGAAGAACAAGGATTAGACAAAGGAAGTTTAAATACCAAATCTGGTATTATTGAGTGGATTATAAAGATAAAACCCAAGAACAACGAGAATATTTATTTCAAATACAGCGTTAAACACAGCAAGGATTTAAACCTCTACATATAGTTGGTCGCGGGTAGAAAAAGGGGGTGGGATTTAATTTCATCTCTTTTCTTGTTTTAAGCCAATTGAGGTGATTGTTACCTTCAAAAGAAAAAAACATTAAGAAATTCCAAACAAAATAGACAAAAAACGCTAAAAAAAGCAACAAAGACGTTACCTTTACACACTTTGTAGTACCCATGAAAGAATTTAATATCCCAAGTTTTTATCGATCAACAATAATATCTAAAGTTAAGGAGAAAAGAAAGTTAGCGGATCCTCGCAAAAAAGACTTCTCACCCTCTCTGCTGGATTTTGGAAAGGTACAATTCTGGATACCTCGTCATTTTGGGTTCTGCTATGGTGTAGAAAATGCGATAGAATTATCCTATAAAGCCATAGAAGAAAACCCAGACACGCGTATTTTCCTGTTAAGTCAAATGATTCACAACCCTGGAGTTAATGAAGACTTGCGAAATCATGGCATTAAGTTTATACAAGACACAGCTGGGCGTCAAATTATCCCTTGGGAAGAATTAGATTCTGAGGACATTGTTATCATTCCTGCTTTTGGAACTACGGTTGAAATAGAAGGAAAGCTAAACGAAATAGGTGTTCAAACCAAAGCTTACAATACCACTTGTCCCTTCGTAGAAATAGTATGGAACCGAGCCAAAAAGCTTGGTGAAGACAAATACACTGTAGTTATTCACGGGAAACATCTTCACGAGGAAACACGTGCCACTTTTTCGCATAGTCGGCAAAATAGCAACAGTATTATTGTCAAGGATTTAAAGGAAGCGGGCACTTTGGCTGACTATATTTTGGGGAAATCGACAGAAGAAGAATTTTTAATGGCTTTCAAAGGCAAATATTCTGAAGGTTTTGATCCAAAAAAAGATTTAAGAAAAATTGGTGTCGTGAATCAAACGACTATGTTGGCAACTGAAACTCAAGCCATTACTGATTTTTTGCGTGGTACGATGATTACAAAGTATGGCGATATGAACATTAAAAATCATATTGCAGACACACGAGATACGCTTTGCTACGCAACAAATGACAACCAGAATGCAACAAAAGGTTTACTCGATGTAATCGCAGATTTCGCAATTGTTGTCGGTGGATACAATAGTTCAAATACAACACACTTGGTGGAATTGATGGAAAATAAATTTCCTTGTTATTTCATCGAAGATGAATCAAAATTAATTTCAGCAACAGAATGGCTGAGTTATGACATTCATCAAAACATGGAAGTCAAAGCTCGTGTTAATTTGAACAATAAAAATATTATGAAAATCATCATTAGTTCGGGAGCTTCCTGTCCTGATTCTACGGTAGACAGAGTTATTCAGCGTATTTTGGAATTAAAGAAGGTACGCACAACTGCTGAAGAAGCACTTGAAACTATGGCGTTCGGATTGTAATTCTGACGTTCACAATAAATGTTTGTTTAACCCGTATTTAATTTTCTTAACTTTACAGTTGACGTTAATTTCATGCTCTCAAAAAAAAACAATAGCAAAGTAAATTTTAATGGAATGCGAGAAAATATTTTGCATAGATTAAGATATGAATTGCCCGAAAATTTGTCCTATCATGATATTAATCACACCCTTTCAGTGGAAAAGGCGGCGATTAGATTGAGTGAGCTTGAGCAATTATCCACTGATGAAACTATAATCACAAGAACTGCCGTCTTGTACCATGATGCTGGATTCATTTATCAATATAATGAAAATGAAATATTTGCAAAAAAAATGGTAAAAGAAGACTTACCCAAGTATGGTTATAGCAAAAAACAAATTTTTAGAATTATTGAAATTATCCGATCCACAGAAAAAGATGTCCCATCCTCCAGTCATTTAGACGATATCATGTCCGACAGTGACCACGATTATTTTGGTCGGGATGATTATTACAAAATCGCAGGTTATCTTAGAGATGAATTAGCCATTTTCGGAAAAGAATTTTCGGAAATAGAGTGGATAAATTTCCAGTTGGCCTATCTTGAAGGAAAGCACACATATCTAACCACTTCTGCAAAAAAACTAAGAAATTCAGAAAAGGCAAAACGCATTGAAGAATTGAAATCTAAACGAAAAATATAGTATTAAACGATGAAAATATACACTAAAAAAGGTGACAAAGGAGAAACGTCTTTAATAGGTGGTACTCGCGTTCCAAAATGTTCTATGCGAATTGAATCCTACGGAACAGTTGATGAATTGAACTCATATTTAGGACTTGTTCGAGACCAAAATATAGCTTCAGAATACAAAGTACAACTGCTTGAAATCCAGGACCGTTTGTTTACTATTGGTTCGAATTTGGCAAGTGACCCTGAAAAATCGAAAATGAAACTACCAGGCCTTTTTGCTCAAGATATAGAAAATCTTGAGCAATGGATGGACGAAATGGACGCAGTTTTGCCCGAAATGAAATCCTTTGTACTTCCCGGTGGACATCAAACAGTTTCTTTTTGTCATGTCGCGCGTTGCGTTTGCCGGAGAGCGGAGAGAATAATTGTTGATTTAATGCAAAACGAACAAGTAGATGAGTTAGTCCCGCGTTATATCAATCGATTGAGTGATTATTTATTTGTGTTAAGCCGAAAATTAACTCAAGATTTGAGAGCAGAAGAAAGTCCTTGGAAGCCAAGAATGTAGGGCTTTTAGTCGTACTATGTAGAATTCATTATTTCATTTTTTTTGAACAAAAAAGCAAAGTTTCTTTCTCATCTTTTGGAAAGTTTAAAAATAAGATTACTTTTGCGCCAATTAACAGTTTAAAATTTTCAAAAAATGTATTGGACACTAGAATTAGCCTCCTATTTGGAAGACGCACCTTGGCCAGCAACTAAAGATGAGTTAATCGATTTCGGCATTCGTGCAGGAGCGCCATTGGAAGTTGTTGAAAATTTACAGGATTTGGAGGACGAAGGTGACATCTATGAGAGTATAGAAGAAATCTGGCCTGATTATCCAACTCGTGAAGATTTTCTCTTCAACGAAGACGAATATTAAAAAAATAGATTCAACGCCCTTTCGAAAGAGAGGGCTTTTTTTTGCTCCAAACCCCGAACTAAATTAAGTCAAAGTCCGACGATATTTTTTTATTCTAATTTACTTGTCCTATATTTAGGGGATGAATCTCCTTGGACATCTTTATTTTTCTCGCAACGATAAAGAGTTGATGGCTGCAAATTTGCTTGGTGATTTCATAAAGGGGAAAAATCTATCCCATTTATCCGCTGTAACTCAAAAGGGAGTTTTTCTGCATCGTTCCATCGATTCCTATATCGATAATCACCCTGCGGTATTGGAACTATTGTACATGTTGTATAAGCCTCTACCTAAAATTGCGGGTATAGCGGTGGATTTGTATTTTGACCATCTACTTGCGATACAATGGGCTAGCTTTCACGAAATAAAATTAGAAGACTTCAGTCAACATTTTTTTAAATCTATTGACTTCAATAACCCTGACTTTACGCCAGAATATCGTTTCATGCTGACAAAATTAATTGAAAAAAACTGGTTGTATCAATACCAATTCAAGCATGGATTATACAAAGCTTGTCAGGGTGTATCTCAAAGGCTTTCATTTAAAAATGAATTGGTAAATGGATTGGAGGTATTTGAAAAATACGAAACACATATTGAAAGCGCTTTTGATCAATACATGCTCGATGCAAATGTATATTTTAAAGCATTGAATTTGGATTAATTTTGAAATCGTGATTTTTTTGTACCTTTCCCCTTCTTGATTTTGGGTTACTTATGTTGAACAAACGAATTTTACACTTCCGTTCCTTGTCCGTTTTTTTTCTTGTTTTTTCCTGTATTATGGAAGGAGAGAAAAAAGAATCTACCTTTAATCAATTGGGATATCAGTTTGATTTAGCGCAAATTTTAAAAAGAGGAAAACTCATTGTATTAGCTGAA
>JBDNIA010000133.1:0-1153 GCA_041688525.1 Crocinitomicaceae bacterium
CAATGTTCTAAACCTTTCTCATTCCGAGTTGCTCAGTGGTCCAGCTAGTTTTGGGACTTTACTTGCGAACGAAGGATTTCCGTCTTTTCCTAGTACTTCATATCCATTTCCTCAAAATGGCGAACCTTATTTCAATGGCAGTTACAACATATTTCAGCACGGCTCGCAAAACAATATAGGAGAAATTTACGCCATACAGTTTGAATTGAATTAAGAAATTCGTTTCGATTCCGTTAAAAGAAAAAAAATAATTGACTCATTAACCACTGCGGCTATCGAGTATTACAACAATCAATTTCAGAACAACTTTTGCAACCTGATTTTAAGTTATTCTACAATTGATTTTCAGAGAAATGAACTAAGATTACATCCGAATCCAGCTTACCAGTTTTTCAATTTAACAGATGAATGGAAAGAACTTAAAATTACTATAACCGACTGTTTTGATCAAGTTGTAGCAAGCACAAATTGGACAGGTGAAAAATAGAAATTGATTTCTTACCAAGCGGTCACTATTTCGTTCATTTAAAAAATAAAAATGAAATTATTAATGTTTTAAAACTGGTTAAAAATTGAATTGACAGAGATTTCTATTAAATTACGAAAAATACTTTGTAACAAAGGATGCTTGTTCAATATCAGACATATTATCTGCAGTTTCTACATCGATTTTTACATCCTTGAAATGTAAATCTTCATTTAAGAAATTGTGCAGTTCTATTTTTGCATCGGTTGGTCCAAATAAAAGCACATGGTCGTATTTTAAAATCGTTTCGCTTATTTGTTTGTAGTATTCCCCTTGAAGCTGTTGGCGTTTGTTGTGCATAGTTTTTTCACTTCTGCTCAGGATTTCTTTCTTCATCTCGTATGTGAATTTCGAAGAAATCGAATGGCTCTTTTTCGTTGCGTTTATATCTATCAAATTGGCGATAGAATGATCCATCCAGACACCTAGATTATTTTGCATTTTCATTTTATTATTTTTTAAGATTTAGTCTAACTAATCACAGATAGATTATTTATGTTCTTGCATACGTCCAATAACTGTCTCCAAAGCACTTTTAAGTTTTTCAACTGCCCCAGAAACCGCTAATTCGGGTCTAGCCGCCTGATGAGAAACGACTATTGGTTGCTTGCTTTCGACTCTTGCTTC
>JBDNIA010000134.1:0-3661 GCA_041688525.1 Crocinitomicaceae bacterium
TCTTCAATCTGTGCCCGCTTCTTATAAATGTGTAGCAAATCTGTGGCGTAAAATATGACGATAGACCCTGACTTTTATCCCTACTTTTTTTACACACTTTGATTCTAAACAATAATTTCGTTTAACTTGCACTCTAGTCTTAAATATCGTTTATTTTTAGGTTAGAATTTAATCTATGAAATTATTTTACACACTCGCATTAATATTAATTTGGAACATGTCTTCAACGAAGTATTTTGCTCAGGCAAACTTGCCGAAAGCACAAAAAACATCTAAGGTTTTAATAAAACATGGTCATCAAAGAGTAGATGACTATTATTGGATGAATCAAAGGGACAATGAAAATGTTCTATCTTATATTGCAGAAGAAAACAATTATTGCAAAAAATACTTCGAACGCTTAATTCCTTTGGAGAATAAATTATTAGATGAATTTGAAAAACGTATTGATCCAAATCAAACAAGTTCTCCTTTTACACTCAACGGTAAGACCTATCAAATAAGGAATAAAGAGGGTGAAGACTACTCTTACATCTACGATCTTTCCGGGAAAAAAGAAACAATTTACTTTGACGAAAACAAACGAGCGAAGAAACTGAGCTTTTATGATCTTGGCGACTGGGTTCCTTCGCCGGATAATTCTATGTTAGCACTAAGCGAAGACTGTGTTGGACGAAGAAATTATACGATTCAATTTCGCTTAAATGAAACAGGCAAGTATCTAAAAGACAAAATCGAAGAAACTGACGGTTCATTGGTTTGGGCAAATGACAATAAAACTGTTTTCTACGTGAAAAAAGACCAAAACACATTGCGAGAGTTTCAAGTTTGGCGACATGTACTTGGTCAGCCCGCCAAATCAGACTTTTTAGTTTACGAAGAAAAGGATGAAAAATTCTCCATTGACATCTCAAAGGCAATGACAAAAGAGTATATTCAGATTAGCGCATACTCTTCTTTAACCTCTGAAATCCAAATAATTAAAGCTACTCATCCAACGGACAAACCAAGGGTATTTCTAGCAAGGGAAACAGGCCATTTATATTCCTTAGATTATCATGAGAATGGCTTTTATATCACGACAAATAAGAATGCAAAAAACCGAAAAATACTTTTCACGAAAACAATTCCACTAAATCTAGAATCTTGCTCCTTGATCCAAGAGGTAGACGAGAATGTGCTCATTGAGAACACCTTGGTCTTTAAGAATCATATTGTAGTGGAAGAAAGAACAAATGGATTACAGAAAATTAAGTTAATTGGAATTAATAAGCCAGAAATCGATTACATTTCGTTCAATGAAGAAACTTATACATTGGGTTTTGCTTTTAATGATGATTACGAAGGTGGGGTTTTCAATTTTAAATACAATTCTTTTACTGTTCCTTCTAGTATTTTTAAATATCACTTAAATACAAAAGAAAGAGAATTATTTCACCAGACTAAATTAATAGATTCAAATTTTAAAAGCGAAAATTACGACACCAAAAGAGTTTGGGCAATTGCTAATGATGGAATAAAAATACCTGTTTCCATGGTATACAAAAAAGGACTTGATTTATCAAAAGCTCCAATTTTAATGTACGGTTACGGATCTTATGGCTACACGATACCCGACGTTTTTTCCGCAACCAGACTGAGTTTGATTGATCGAGGTTTTGTTTTTGCAATAGCGCATATCAGAGGGGGGAAATACATGGGTGAAACATGGTATGAAGAAGGCAAATTTCTTAAGAAAAAAAATACATTTACTGACTTCATTAATGCTGCAGAATATTTAGGGAAAAACGGTTATTGTGATCCGTATAAAATATATGCACTTGGAGGCTCAGCTGGAGGATTGTTAATGGGAGCAATAACGAATATGGCTCCTTATTTGTGGAAAGCAGTTATAAGTCAAGTGCCTTTTGTTGATGTTGTTACTACAATGTTGGATGAATCCATTCCGTTAACAGTCGGAGAATATGAAGAATGGGGAAATCCGAATGACAAGGAGTATTATCAATACATGTTGAGTTATTCGCCATACGACAACTTGAGAAAAATGGAGTACCCCGCTATTTTTATTACAACAGGTTATCACGATTCTCAAGTTCAATATTGGGAACCATTAAAGTATGTTGCGAAAATTCGGGAATTAAAAACCGATGAAAACCCTTTACTCTTCGATTGTAATATGGATGCTGGACACGGTGGCGGCTCTGGACGCACGGCAGAGCGCAAGGAAATAGCCAGAATTTATTCATTTATTTTAGATTTAGAAGGAATTGAAAAGTAGCCTATCCTTCCTTTTTATCTTAAATCTCTTTTTAAGTTATGCTGCGTTTGACGACAGCACTAAATATTTCGTGAGATTCAAAGATAAATTAGTTTTATATGCTGATTTTGGGTATGCCTCTGCTCCATTTACGATTAAATATCCATTTTCAAAAGATGTTAAATCGATTCATTTTAAGAACAACTTCAATCCTGTTTTGGGATTTGGCGGCGCCTACAAATGGTTTGCATTGCGCTTAAGCTTCGCTTTAAAAGGAACCAGTCGTTCTAAAAAGAATTTTGGGAACACCCGATATTTTGATCTAGGTGTTAACTTTCAAATAAAAAAGTGGTTTTTCGATGTAGATATGCGTAACTATATCGGGTATTCAATTAAAAATGCCTATCAATGGAATGATACGCTCAACGAATTAAAGCCCAATGACATTCGACCAAATACAAACGCCATAAGTTTATCCGTAAACACGTGGTATTTCTTTAACAAACAATTCAATATGCCTTCAGTTTTAGGGAAAACTGGACATTACGAAAAACGAATTGGAACATTTTATCTGAAGCCTACTTTTGTCGTTCATGGAATTAGTAATGGAGGTAAATCAATCATCCCATTAGATTTGATTGATACCTTAAGCGATAAAACAAGCTCTAGTGTTTTCAGTTCAGTTGATTTGGGAATTGTGCCGGGATATGCATACTTAGAGCGCTATAAAAATTGGCAAGTTTGCGCTTTTCTTGGTTTAGGGGTAGTTGCTCAAGCCAAGTTTTATAATGTGAATTATTATCAACGTGGCTTTTTGGGACTTGCTCCTCGGTATGACATCAAACTAATTGGAGGATATTCTGCACCGAAGTATTTTGTCTTTTTAAATTTAGATTTCGACAATAAGAGCATCAAATTTGGAGATTTAAAATACCGTCAAAGTTTCTATACCATTAGATTCACGGCAGGTTTACGATTGGACGTTAAAAAGAACAAATAGATTCTCAATTTAGATAAGTAGAAACTAAAACTGTTTCATTCTCTCTTAACTCACCTAAGTTTTTTGGGGATGGTTGAAATATTTTTAAATCTGTATTGTCTTTTAATGCTGAAAAATGAAGCAATTCTTTACTTCCTTTTTTGTCAACTAAAACCAGTAATCGATTAAAAAAATTAAGACTGTATGTATCACCTATTTTCTTGATAAAACGGACAGAAGCATCAATTAAACATCCTGAGGCTTCGACATTTCCATCGGTGCAAAGCAGCAATCTGTATTCATCAATAACTTTTCCTTCAGCTTGTAATTTAGTTCCGTGGGCGGACCATTCGTCGATGAAGCTAGCCACCAAATTGTTCAATTCAGCCCTCAGGGATTCATTCATCGGTTTATCAGATTGATAA
>JBDNIA010000135.1:0-1702 GCA_041688525.1 Crocinitomicaceae bacterium
GGCGGCACTATTGTTGATCCTACCGGATTGATTACTTACTTGACTCCAAATACTATTGGTATAAACTCAAGTTTGTACAACCAAACATATAGTAAAATTGTCGATCAAAATTCTAGCTCTAATACAGATCCAGTTAGAAACAAAATGGAAGTTAGACACATCAGTGGTGCTACTTACAGTGATATTTTAATTAGTTGTTTATTAGATTATGGCGAGCCTTTAGATCAACAGGCGTTTGACAATTCGACAGACATGAACGGTAACTTTGTATTTGATGAGTTAGGATTAGTCAGTTACAGTCCAAGCGGAACTGGCAAATTATTAACTCATGTAGTGTTCCACCCTGTACAAAAATCCCTAAACAGATTGCTTCAAATTGATTATACAATTCGAGTACAGAGCTTAACCGGTTTTACAGGAGCTTAATAGATGTCATATACCGTTAAATTTACAGATAGTGCAAATAAGACTCCTATTACAGTATTTGATAACACTTCAAATACAGATACTAGTATAACATTTCCAGGCCGTAATGTAACAGGATACGGACAGATTATTGCAGAAAATTTTCTTTCTCTATTAGAAAATTTTGCATCATCAACGGAACCAGTTAATCCAACTGAAGGGCAACTTTGGTACGATAGTAACAACGGTGTTATGATGATATGGGACAACACTAGTTGGAAAGCTGCCTCTGGTATTCAAAAAGGACCAACAGAACCTGCTACCGAAGCCAGCAAGATTGGCGAATTGTGGGTCGACACTACTAACCAGCAGTTGCGAATTTTTACAGGTACTAGATGGTTATTAGTTGGTCCTGCTGAAAGTTCAGTAGACGGACTAAGATATGGTCCAGTGGTTGAAAGTGTTTCAGACTCTGATAACATAACACGATATCTTCTAACATTTTATATTGCAGATATTCCTGTTATTATTTTCTCAAAAGATAGTTTTACTCCCAAGGTTATTATTTCTGGATTTGATATTGTTAGATCCGGAATCAATATGGCTGCTCCAACTACCTCCGGCGAAATTGAGAACTTTATTGGTGGATTTCTCCCTTCAGTATATGGTACAGCTAAAAACGCCGATGCTCTCAATGTAGGCGGTGTTGAAGTTGCAGCTAGTAAATTTTTAAGATCAGACATTACCAATACTACTGATTTTGGTATTAACGTTAGAAATAATAATGGATTAATCATCGGAGTTGATGGCACATTTAATGTTGGAACTACTGCAACTAGTGCAAAAATTTACAACTCTGCGGCTGGCAGCTCAATCGATCTCCAAACCAACCGCAATGGTATTCCAGCAACTATTTTACGGGTAGTTGGTAACACTATTGGTATTAATCAAGCAACTCCGTCAGAAGCATTGGATGTAGACGGGAATATTAAATCTACAGGTGCAGTAATTGTCACAGATGTTACTGCAAGTACTAACCTAAATAACGGTAGTATTAGAACATTAGGCGGCATTTCGATTACTAAGAATCTATTAGTTGGAGATGGAGCAAGCATAACAGGAACACTTCAAACTAACATAATACAACCAAGTGTAACTGATGTACACGATCTAGGTACAAGTTTAAAACGTTGGAATACGGTAAGAGCAAAAACTATTGTAGCTGACACAATCCAAGGTGTGTTAGATGGCAGCATCAGCGGGAACGCAAACACCGCAACAAGTTTAAAAAATATAA
>JBDNIA010000136.1:0-2467 GCA_041688525.1 Crocinitomicaceae bacterium
CAATTAAATGCAATGTGGCTTAAAGGGGTAACCCTATTCTTTTATTTAGGAGTGGTCAGAATATTTTGCGCTCAGATTTTTAATCTCTATATTTACGGAAAGGTCAGAGTATTGACGAGTAGTATTTAATAAAATATGTATTTTTGATTCAATTTAAGAACCACTAACATAGCTAACACTGGAAGATTTATGCGCTTAATTACTATTACTTTTCTGATGACTACTGTTTTTAATTCTTGGTCTCAAAGTACTTCGGACACGACAGTTTTTGACAAATCTAAAAACAATCTACTGCAAACTGGGGTTTGTTTTGAAGTAGGTTATCAGAGCTCAACTTATGCTAGCTTAGGTGCAATCGTCGGCAAGGGTTTTGGCGAACTTAGAGGTTCATCTTTTGGTGCTGGAGCTTCTTTAGATATTTTGTATAATGGCACAAGCGCCTATTTTGGTCCGCGAATTTTTGGAGTTATTAATTTTGGTGATTTTTTGGGTGTTCGTTTTGGAGCAGCTAATTATATGCGAGAGAATAATAGTATCAATGATTTGCGCTTGTCAATTGAGGTATGTTTGAGTTTTGGCGGCCGATTTGGTTTAAATGGTGGTTTGAGTTTACCGGTAGTTGCTAAAAATTATACTGAAATTGGGAGCTTTAGAGTCGGAGTGACCGTCAATTTGGCTAAATAAAAAATCTGTAACAATTGATAAGTTACAGATTTTTTACTATTCGTTTGGTAAATTGTTAAAGTCCCATTCTCAATTGCGCAGATTCATAGTTACGAAGCAATTCGAAGTAACTTTTAGTTTCCATTACGACAACTCCACCCATTGTATCGCCATAATTCGCTGGAAGTCCGCCAGAATAAACCATCATTGCGCTAATTGCCGCAGAAGGAATTCTTAAATCGCCTATTATTTTCATACCATCGACCATATAAATCATGTCGCCTTTTCTTGCTCCACGAAAAACTAAAGATCCGTCGTCTGTGACTTTAACATCGGTTGTCATACTTGAGATCAAGGCTTTTATATCGAATTTAATAGCACTTTTTGCGATTTCTTTGGCTTCTAGTCTCGGAACAGGCAGAAAGCCATTGATTATTTTAATTCCATCGCGGGCGCTGACAATAATTACAGGAATATCGAGAGAATTGCTGTAAAAATCAATTGTACCGGTTCTTGCAAAGCCATCGATTGGGATATCGACAATTTTAGATTTCATGGTGTCGCCATATTGTGAAATGTAAAGTTGGTATTTTCCTGCGGGAACAGCACTCAATCGAAACCTTCCGTCTTCGTCCGTTTTTGTAATGTATCTTTTGTCTTGGTCTAGGATAAAAACGTTCGCTGCATAAATTGTTTCTTTCGTTTTTCCATTTACAACTGTTCCAACAACTTCTCCCAATCCATTTTGAGCGAAACTTGTACCTGCATAAAGTAGCAAGGCAATCAAATTTAATTTCTTCATCTTTTCTATTTTTTAAAGGTTATTTCCTTTTAGATGAAAGAAACTTCAGTTTTCCATAAATCAATATGAATATCGGAAGTAACAATTGTGAATTAAGAAACATGAAAATTTTCGACCCTCTAGCAGTGCAGCTTTCCAGACTCAAATTACCCCAAGATCATTCCCGCCATAGTGGCAGAAAGTAGCGAGGCTAGAGAGCCACCGAGAACAGCTTTTAATCCAAATTCAGATAAAGTCCTGCGTTGATTAGGCGCCAATGAACCGATACCGCCGATTTGAATACCGATAGAAGCAAAATTGGCAAATCCACAGAGCATATACGTTGCCATAATCACTGATTTGTCGTATGTAAAATGCAATGAATTCGCCATATTTTTCAGTTCTGCCAATTGAATGTAGCCGACAAATTCTGATGCAGCGAGTTTCACGCCCAATAATTGCCCCATGAGCATCATATCTTCTTTTGCAACACCGATTAACCACATCAAAGGAGAAAAGACTATGCCCAGTACGGTTTCAAGTGAAAACTTTGCGTAAGGCGTGTTCATGGCTATTAATTCGTTAAGTCCTGACCAACTTCCTATCCAGCCCAAAGTGTAATTGATCATCGCGATAAACGCTATAAATACAAGTAGCATTGCAGCCACATTTGCAGCGAGTTTGAGTCCTTCAGTTGTTCCGGTGGAAATAGCATCCAAAACATTTGACCCGATTTTTTCTTTGGAAACTTCAACTTCAGTATTTATTTCTTCCGTTTGTGGATAAAGCATTTTTGAGATTACTATTGCTCCAGGTGCTGCCATAACTGATGCTGCAAGTAGATGTTTTGCAAACTCTAATCGTAATGCTTGATCATTTCCTCCGAGAAAACCTATGTAAGCGGCAAGAACTCCTCCGGCAACTGTTGCCATACCGCCAATCATGACCAAGAGTATCTCACTTTTGTTCATCTTCTCCAAATATGCTTTAATCATAAGTGGAGCTTCAGTTTGTCCTAGAAAA
>JBDNIA010000137.1:0-12383 GCA_041688525.1 Crocinitomicaceae bacterium
ACAATTTGTTTTTTAGGTACGATTCTTGAAATGTTTCTTTTTAAAAGAATTATTTTGCTCAAAAAATCTTATCAGTTTACTTCGTTAGCTGTTATTGTTACTTTTTTAACTTTAACTAGTGGTTTTTTAGCGCAAGAGAGTACCCATGGAAATTTCGGTGTTAAATTTGGAATTATCGGAAATTTCGGGTCACATGTCCAGCAAATTGGATTGCGATTAGACACATATATCAATCATGGGTTCTCTCAAATTAATCTTGGAAATTCGATCACTTTTTCATTTGGAAATTTAGCACATCGTAAAAAACTTGTTGAAAACAGGCTTGCTTTTGGTATTTTGATCCTTGGAGGAAAAAAAAATATGGATATAGATTTTATTTGGGATGGCTTAAGACACCAAACCAATTATCAAAATGCTGTCGGCTATAATTATCTGTGGTATAGAGATAATTTGGGATCGAGTCAAAATTCGGGCGGATGGACAGCTCAAGTTTCACATTTCCAATTGTTTTTTGAAAATGACATTTTTGCAGGAACTGGTAAAGATAAATTTAGAACAGGGCATTTAATGCTTGGATATCGCGATCGTGATTTTAATTTTCAATTGGGCACCAAACTTTGGACTGGAGAAACTCGAGGTTCAGATTGGCAAAAAATTCAACTAAACAAATGTCCAAGTGGTTATCGAATACTAGAGAATTTACCTTTTGGCAAAACGAGCCATGGAATTATTTATGGTGGAATATCCTATCATTTACCTCTTGGAAATTATCTAAATGGTCAGATAGGCATGGATTCAGAGCAAGTAAGACACATTTTTCAAAACCGCCTTTCTCATGATATGATATTGTTTCCAAAACAAATAGAAAGAAAAACTCCCCATTACCCCAGATTGGGTGAAAACGGCTGCCCCGTTTTTGATAAAGAGTCAATTAGAAACAACAAATTATACCTACAATTCGGAATAAATAGCATTTGGTCGTACTGATTTTATTAAATATAATAGAAGGAATAGTCCTTAAGTCAAGCAAAAGTATAACTTTGCATCCCGTAGTTACAATTTTAAATCGGTATGTCAAATTCCACAAAATACATCTTTGTAACAGGGGGTGTAACTTCATCATTAGGCAAGGGAATAATTTCCGCCTCACTAGCAACATTATTGCAGTCAAGAGGTTATTCGGTGACCATTCAAAAACTTGATCCTTATATCAATATCGACCCAGGAACATTAAACCCATACGAACATGGGGAATGTTTTGTGACCGATGATGGAGCAGAAACCGATTTGGATTTGGGTCATTATGAGCGTTTTTTAAATGTTCCAACGTCTCAGGCCAATAACGTCACAACTGGTAAAATTTATCAAGCCGTTATTGAAAAAGAAAGAAAAGGCGAATTTCTTGGGAAAACAGTCCAAGTAATTCCTCATATAACTGATGAAATCAAAGAAAGAATCCAAATACTTGGTAAAAAAGGCACTTTTGATATCGTTATTACTGAAATTGGAGGAACAGTCGGTGATATCGAATCTTTACCTTACGTAGAAGCTGTCCGGCAAATGATGTGGGAGTTTGATAACGATTGCATTGTCATTCACCTTACACTAATCCCCTATTTATCGGCCGCTGGAGAACTTAAGACTAAACCAACTCAACATTCAGTTAAACAATTATTGGAACTTGGCGTGCAACCCGATATTCTCTGTTGTAGAACTGAGCATCCATTAAATTTAGACCTGCGCAAGAAAATTGCGAAGTTCTGTAATGTTAGCATGAATGCCGTAATAGAATCTATAGATGCAAAAACAATTTATGAAGTTCCTTTCTTGATGCAAGATGAAGAACTAGATAAGGTAGTTCTTGAAAAATTAGGATTGCCTACGAAGTCCAAAGCTAACATGGACAAATGGAAACAATTCCTTGAACGAATAGACAATCCCAAAACATCTATTAACATCGGTTTGGTCGGAAAATATGTTGAATTGAAAGACTCGTATAAATCAATTTCGGAATCATTTATACATGCCGGAGCTGAAAATGAATGTAAAGTAAATGTAGTTTGGCTTCACTCTGAAAAATTGAACAGTACGAATCTTGAAAAAAAATTAGCTGATTTAGACGGAATACTCGTTGCGCCAGGATTTGGTTCGAGGGGAATTGCTGGGAAAATTGAAGCTGTGCGCTATGCAAGAGAGAATAATGTTCCATTTTTTGGTATTTGTTTAGGCATGCAGTGCGCGGTAATTGAATTTGCCCGTCACGTACTTGGCCATGATGAAGCACATACAACTGAAATTTCAGAAGACTGTCCGCATCCTGTAATCAGCATGATGGAAGAACAGAAAACAATCGCTAACTTGGGAGGAACGATGCGTTTAGGAGCTTTTAAATGCCAACTCAAACCAGGTTCTAAAGCTGCAAATGCATACAATACCGATAAAATTTCCGAACGCCATCGACACAGATACGAGTTCAACAATGATTACTTGAAACAGTTTGAAGCAGCAGGAATGATTGCAACCGGTAAAAATCCAGAAACTGGTTTAGTAGAGATTATAGAGTTACCTGAGCATCCATGGTTTGTCGGAGCACAGTTTCATCCAGAATACAAAAGTACAGTGGCAAACCCACATCCTCTTTTCGTCGCTTTTATCGAAGCAGCAATTAAAAACAAGAAAATTAATAATTAGAAATGGATAGAAATACAATCGTTGGATTGGTTTTGATTGGCGCGATTTTAAGTGTTTTCACTATTTTCAATCAACCAAGTGCAGAGGAACTAAGAGAGAAACAACGTCTCGAACAAGAAAAAGCTAAAGCCGATAGTGCGATAGAGGCAGATATTAATAATGCTGTAATAGTAAAAAAAGATGCTGCTACCAAAAAAGCTACTATTTCAAAATCTGACATCAAAAAGACAGTTCCAACTGCAAAAAGCGAAATTATTCGTTTGGAAAACAACAAATTGATCATTGATTTTGATACAAAGGGTGGTAAAATAGCATCTGTTCGATTAAAGGAATATCAAACATATTACAATTACGATAAAAACAAAAAAACGCAAAAACATACACCTTTGTTGCTTTTTGACAAGGGTGATGCTTCAAATGCTTTAGTTTTTAAAACAGGAGGAAAACAAATCAACACTGATAACTTAATTTTTACAGTCGACAAAAAGACCTCAAATAGTATTCGATTCTCCTATGCACCAGTTTCAGGTAAATCAGTAGTCTTTGAATACACATTACCTAAAGATAATTACAATATATCGTATGGAATTAGTCTTAAAGGAATGAAAAATGATATTCAAAATAAGAATGTCAATCTGGAATGGAAAACTGCATTTAAAAAAACAGAACGATTGTTCAGTGAGCAGAGAAGAATTTCAACCATTTGTTTTCAAAACAAAAAAGATGGTTTTGATTATCTAAGCGAAATGAGCGATGATGAAGAAAAAGCTGAAGATGACATAAACTGGGTGGCCTACAAACAAAGCTACTTCTCCTCTATTTTGAAACCTAGTTCATCCTTTAGATCGAGTGGAAGTAAAATGGAAGTTGTGACTTATAAGGAGGGTGAAAAAAAACATAATACGCACCTGAAAGATTTCAATTCAACCCTTGCCTTAGATTTACAAGCTAGCGATGACGCAACAATGAATTTTAATTGGTTTTTCGGACCCAATGATTACGAAGTATTAAAATCTTACGGTGAAGGATACGATGATATTTTAAATTACGGTTGGGGACTCTTCCGTTGGATTAACATTTACGCAGTTCAACCTGTTTTTAATTTCTTATTGGAAATGGGTCTTGCTATAGGTATAGCGATATTATTACTGACCATGATTCTGAAATTGGTTTTAATGCCAATTCAATGGAAAATGTACGTTTCCTCTGCCAAAATGAAAATTTTGAAGCCAGAAATTGATGAATTAAACGCTAAGTATCCAGAAAAATCTGATGCCATGAAAAAGCAAACGGAAATGATGGGACTCTACAGAGAATCTGGAGCTAGTCCTTTGGCCGGATGCCTCCCGATGTTAATTCAAATGCCTATTTTATTAGCCGTTTTTCGATTCTTTCCAACCGCTTTTGAATTACGACAAAAAAGTTTCCTTTGGGCAGATGACTTATCTTCTTATGACTCAATTTACAATTTTGGAACTTATATATGGCCTTATGGAGATCACGTTTCGCTATTTACTTTATTAATGGCAGGAACTACACTTATCTATACGTACGTCAATAGTGGACAGATGCAAACACCGCAACAACCGGGAATGCCGAATATGAAAGTCATTATGTATATATTCCCTTTCATGATGATATTCTTCTTCAATAATTACGCTTCAGGCTTAAGTTACTACTACTTCATCTCAACTTTATTCTCTATTTTGATTATGCTTGCCATCAAGAAATTCTTTGTCGACGAAGCAAAATTGAAAGCGAAAATGCAAGCCAAAAAGGCAACCGTCACTTCGAAAGGTCCAAAACCAAAATCCAAATTTCAAGAACGATTGGAAGCAATGCAAAAAGCACAACAAGAAAAAATGAAAAAGAAATAATAAATAGGTGTCGGAAACGACACCTATTTATTATTTGAGTAGTTCTTTCGGACTATATTATTTAGTTTAGCTAAAATTTTTAACTATGAAATTTCTCCTGTTTATAGTTTTCAGCTTGTTGTCTTTAACACCAATTCACGCGCATCAATATTTTTTTGGTTTTGCCGAATTGGCTTACAATAGCAATGAAGAAAAATTAGAAGGTACTTTGATGTTGTCAACCCATGATTTAGAAGAATGGTTTCTGACGAAGAATTTGGCAGTGAATGAATTAGAAGACCACATTAACGATACCAAGTTAATTCAACAAATGTCAGTTATTCTATTTTCTGAATTGAGGGTAAAGGATAACGGACAAAATATTAAATTCGAAGTAATTGGCTACGAAGTGCTTCCAAATGGCATGACTAATTTCTATTTCCATTCGGAAAAAATAGCAAGACCTAAGATTCTCGATATCACATTTGACATGATGATGAGTGAAATACCTGAGCAGCAAAATAAAATCACTTATTTATATGAACAGAAAAGCTTCACAGCTATTTTTACTGAAACAAAAAAACAATCTTTGATAATTATAGAATGAAAAAAATAATCTTCTTTTTCCTTTTCCCAAGCCTAGTTTTGGGACAAACAAAATTTACTCAATTAGATCAGGAATTACCTACACCTAACGAATTTAGAACAGCGAGTGGTGCTCCTGGTCACAACTATTATCAGCAAAAAGCCGATTATAAAATTGATATTAAAATTGATGATAAAACACAAATTTTAAGCGGCGTAGAAACCATTACTTATACCAATAATTCTCCTGACAAATTAGAATATTTATGGCTTCAATTAGATCAAAATATCTATCAAACAGGCTCAGATGCTCAATTAATTTCCGTCGAAAAAATGGAAGATTTTAAGTCTATTCAAGACTTAGAACGCAAAATATTTTATTATGATGGTGGGTTTAAAATTGAAGAAATAACATCGTTATCCGGAGGTAAAATGAAATACTTCATCAATAAAACGATGATGCGTATTGACTTAGACAAAGCTCTACAACCGAAAAGTTCGGTTTCATTTAAAATTAAATGGTGGTACAATATAAACGATAGAGAAAAAGTTGGCGGCCGATCGGGCTTGGAATATTTTCCAGAAGAGGACAATTACATTTATACAATCGCTCAATGTTTCCCGCGAATGTGTGTATACAATGACGTTGAAGGATGGCAAAATAAACAATTTTTAGGTGCAGGTGAATTTGCTCTTCCGTTTGGAGATTATACGGTCAACATATCTGTTCCAAGTGATCATATTGTTGGTGCAACTGGTGAATTACAAAATGCAGTTAATTGTTTGACAGTGGAGCAAAGAAATAGGCTCAAAGAAGCGACAAATGCCGATTCACCCATTTTCATTGTAAACCAAAGCGAAGCCGAGAAAGTCGAAAAAGATAAATCTAAAATTTACAAAACATGGACCTTTAAGGCCATTAATGTTCGTGATTTTGCATTTGCAAGTTCAAGGAAATTCATTTGGGATGCACAAAATGTAAAAATTAACAACAAAAATGTACTTTGTATGAGTTATTACCCAAAAGAAGGGAACCCTTTGTGGGAAAGATATTCTACAAAATTAGTAGCACATACAATCAAGACATATTCAAAATATACTGTTGATTATCCTTACCCTGTTGCCATTTCTGTGCATACAGATAAAATTGGAATGGAATATCCTATGATCTGTTTTAATGGTGGACGTCCGGAAGCTGATGGAACGTATTCAGAGCAAACGAAATACGGCATGTGGGGCGTTATTATTCACGAAGTAGGCCACAATTTCTTCCCAATGATTATAAATTCAGATGAGCGGCAATGGACTTGGATGGATGAAGGATTAAATACCTTCGTTCAATATTTGACCGAACAAGAATGGGAGCGTGGATATCCTTCTCGTCGGGGTCCAGCCTATCTTATTGCTGATTACATGCGGGGCGACAAAAATTTCATTTCGCCTATTATGACGAATTCTGAAAGTATTTGGCAATTCGGTAACAACGCCTATGGAAAACCAGCAACAGCTTTAAACATTTTGCGCGAAACCATTATGGGGAGGGAATTATTCGACTACGCATTCAAAACTTATTGCGAACGTTGGAAATTCAAACATCCAACTCCAGCAGATTTTTTTAGAACAATGGAAGATGCATCGGCAGTAGATTTAGACTGGTTTTGGCGCGGGTGGTTCTATACAAACAATCATGTAGATATTTCCTTAGACAAAGTATCCGGCGGCAGCGTAAGTTCAATGAAACCTATCGAGTCGAAATCGGCTTATAAAAGTGCAAACGAAATGAAAGATCAATTTATTGGTGATACGCGAAACAAAGAGAGTATCCAAGAAACGGTAAATGAAAGAGATGAAAATATTGATGATTTCTACGCCAAAAGAAACATTTACGAAGTGGATACACTCGATAAAAATGAATATGAAGATCTCATAGCTGGTTTATCAGAAAATCAAAAAAACATTCTCAACAGCGGCAAAACAATTTATGAATTGACTTTCACAAATTTAGGTGGATTAGTAATGCCAATTATTCTGGAAGTGAAATTTACGGACAATACATCTGAAGTTATTCGCATTCCTGCTGAAATTTGGAGAAAACAAGAAGACAAAGTGACGAAAGTTTTTCTATTTGATAAAGAGGCGGTTTCTTTCCGAGTAGATCCATTTTTAGAAACCGGTGATACGGATTTAAATAACAACTCCTTCCCTCCTGTTCTGGAACCGACGCGCTACGAATTATTCAAACAAAAAGCTACTCTCGAAAACCCAATGCAACGTCAAAAACGTGTGGATAAATTAAAGCAAGGAAAATAGCAATTACCAACTTGATACTTGATTTGACTTTTTTCTTGCGGACTAAGTTAATTCTGTACAATCGTGAGCTCCACCCTTTCAAAGATCTGGAAATCTACCTTTGATTTAGTCGTTGAAAGTGTTCAAATTTGTCTTTTATAAACGTCACAAGCTCCATTTCTGTGGCGGTTTTCAAGAAATCTTCATTGATGTTCAAGAAAGAGATGAAAGCATCAAATTCTTGTTCACTTAAATAGAAAATATCATAAGCTACGTACAAACGAAGTAATTCTTGAAGAACAGCTTTTTGTTTGTCAGCGTATTCAAATTTGGCCACTGAACGTTTCGACTGTTCTTTTTGCGAGAAAACTTGATACAAAGCCGTTATTGGGCTGCGCAATACTTCAAAACCTGTAACTTGTCTTGTTTCACGCATGGCTAAACCAGCTCTTTCTTCCTGAATATCTTGTAAAGACTTCAATGGGCGAACAATAACTTCTTCAATATCTTGTGGTTTCATTTCGATATACCAAATATTTTTTGCTTGGCAATTTGCATCTGCTTTTACCTTATATTCGATGTTGTTGTACCCTTTTATTGAAAATGTTATTGAATCTCCATTGTTTACATACATTGTATAACCTCCGTTTGGCATTCCAAAAAAACCTTTGCCAATACTCCGGTTGACAACCATCAAATTGTAAAAATTTTGTGGTCTCAAGGTATCCACAACCTTACCTGATAATAACACTTTATCGCAATTTTGGGCAGTACTAACTCCCGCGAAACACATCAATATAAAAACGAATAATATTTTTCTCATTACTACAAATATAAGCTTTGCACCATTTCAACAAATGTTAACAAGGTATAATATTCTTGAATAAACACAAAATAGACCAACTTCAGCATTCATTCGGGAATTAAATCGCACAGAAATTCCGTAATTTTAGAGCATGAATGGGAAACGCGTTGTTGTAGGTTTATCAGGTGGAGTTGACTCGAGTGTAGCTGCATTGTTACTGATAGAACAAGGATACGAAGTAATTGGCCTATTTATGCGCAACTGGCATGATGAATCCGTAACTATTTCTGACGAATGTCCTTGGATAGACGATTCCAATGATGCTTTACTAATTGCTAATCAGCTAGGCATTCCATTTCAGGTAATCGATTTGAGCGTAGAATACAAAGAGAAAATTGTCGACTACATGTTCAGTGAATACGAATCAGGGCGAACACCAAACCCAGATATACTTTGCAACCGTGAAATAAAATTTGATGTTTTCCTTAAAGCAGCAATGGATTTAGGTGCCGATTATGTTGCGACAGGACACTACTGCCGTAGGATCGAAAATAAAGATGGAACTATAAGTCTTGGAAAAGGTTTTGATAACGGAAAAGATCAAAGTTATTTTCTTTGTCAATTATCTCAAGAACAACTCTCTAAAGCACTCTTTCCAATTGGTGAATTACAAAAATCGAAAGTCAGACAACTAGCTGCAAGTGCAGGACTACTTACCGCTGACAAAAAAGACTCTCAAGGTTTATGTTTTGTCGGTAAAATTCAATTGCCTATTTTTCTGCAACAGCAACTGGCCGTAAAAAAAGGGCCCGTAATAGAAATACCTTCTGATTTAAAACAATTTAAAGAATACCACATCATCGCTCCAACAATTGAAAACGTAGAAATTCTTTCTGAACCTTTTGAATTTGAGCCTTCAATGGGCAAGGTTGTCGCTGAACATCAAGGTGCGCATTTTTACACAATAGGTCAGAGAAAAGGATTAACCATCGGTGGTCGGCCAGAGCCTTCTTTTGTAATCGGAACGGACACATCAACAAACAATGTTTATTCTGGCCAAAGAGATGATCATCCTGGACTGAATCGTTATGCATTGAAAATTGACGAAGCAGATATACATTATATTGAACCAAACAAAGCAATTGCAATTGGTGAATGTCGTGAATATGATTTACGCATTCGTTATCGCCAAGCGGTTCAAAGAGGAACTTTGATTCGGAAAGAGAATGGAATGTATATTTTATTTGCAGAAAGGCAACGTGGAATAACGGCTGGTCAGTTTGCAGCTTGGTATGATGGAGAAAAATTAATCGGTAGTGGTGTAATTAAACATTAACTAAGCAACTTTATAAATAATTTATTCTTTTGCCCTTTAAAAATACAAACTGAATCAACTTTTTACCCTTTGTATTTGTTTATTCCTTGTTCTTAACTTGAAATAAAAATGATTCTTGATACAACTGTTCATACACCTGAAGTGAAACGAATAATGGCCGCAAAAGTAGGCGAACCATACAGCATGATGGAAAGGATTAGAATGGGCGGCGTGGGTTCAAAACGCATGCGCATTAATTCTGTCAGTGAACAATTCACAACTTATTTCTCAAATCAACTGGATACAGTTTATTGTAATATCGAAATTCGAAAAGCTGGATTTGTAATTCATTTTAAGAAATACCAAACTGTTTACAGTTGGCTAATTCCAAGTAATCGATTGCAAATTGAAAATGATCAGGTGTTCACACTTATTTCCGAAGAGCATAGATTTTCACTCACTAAAGATCGTCTTTTCAACGAAAACAAAGTTTTTCTTCAAAAATTATTTGTTGTAAATTGAACTGAAATAGAATATAAAAACTCACTTAGCAGAACTGCATTGCAACTTACAAGTTTTTTTGAATCTAAACTGAAATTGATATTCTGGAGAAAGCTTTTTTAACCGGCTTTTCCAACAAATACTTCTTATTTTTGTTTAATCTCGTATATACGCTAACATGGTCGAATCAAGAAAAAAAATACTAGATAAGTATTGTGATTATTTGTGTGAAAAGGGCCATAGTCCTGTCACAGTTTTTGCATTCTGTAAGGAGTTAAAAATAGATGAAAGTAAATTCTATGACAACTTCTCATCTTTCAAAACGTTGGAATCCAATATTTTTGAATTATTTTTTAAGAATGCGAATTCTCTGTTAGAAAAAGACAAGAACTATGATGAAGCCGACTCACAAAATAAACTGTTAGCTTTCTATTATACGTTTTTCGAGGTTTTACAAAACAACAGAACTTTGGTGACATTATTACTCCCTTCTGATGATAAGAAGTGGATGACGTCTCCAGTCTTAAAGAGATTAAAATCCCATTTCCAAGATTACATTGATACTTTGGGTATAGAAATTAGTTTTTTGCAAAACACCCCCCTCTCATCTTATCAAGACAAAGGTATTCGATCTATTGCTTGGTTACAATTAATAAAAACCATAGAATTTTGGATGAAGGATGAATCCAAAGGCTTTGAAAAAACAGATGTATATATAGAAAAATCTCTTCGTGCTAGCTTCGATTTAATTCATAAAAATCCGTTTGAAAGTCTCCTAGATTTTGGAAAGTTTGTTTACCAAGAAAACGTTAAGAAGTAAAGTATGAAATCGCTTGATAAAATACCTACAACAAAAATTCAGAGAGCCTCCAAAATTTTCGGTGTCGGTGCAAAAGTTGGTGTAAACTATATTAAATATTACGGTCAGAAACTAACAGGAGATTCAACCGAAGCAAAGGCTAATTTACATGAAAATAATGCGTCAGATATTTATGAGGGATTATCTAAATTGAAAGGAAGTCCATTAAAAATGGCGCAAATGCTGAGTATGGACCAATCCATTTTACCAAAAGCCTATGTTGACAAATTTTCGCTAGCACAGTTTTCCGTCCCTCCGTTATCTGCACCATTAGTAAGAAAAACGTTTTTCAAAACTCTCGGGAAATATCCGGAAGATTTATTCGATGAATTCAATCCTGAAAGCTCATTTGCCGCTAGCATTGGTCAAGTTCATCATGCTAAAAAGGGAGCACAATCATTTGCTGTGAAAATACAGTATCCTGGGGTTGCTGAAAGCATTTCTTCAGATCTAGCCTTGATTAAACCACTCGCTCTTAAAGTATTTAATATTAAAAGCAAAGATGTAGAACGATATTTCAAAGAAGTAGAATCGAAACTTTACGAAGAAACAGATTATAAAAGAGAAATCGAACAATCGTCCGAAATAGCTGCAAAATGTGCTTATTTGCAGAATATTAAATTCCCAAAAATGTATCCTGAATACTCTTCAGAAAGGATAATTACTATGGAATGGATGGATGGAAAACATTTGTCTGAGCTAAATGAAACAAATACAAATCCCGAAACTGCAAAAAAAATCAGTCAGACACTATGGGATTTTTATATGTATCAATTTCACGAATTGCGGGTAATGCACGCTGATCCTCATCCAGGCAACTTTTTAGTTAATGAGCAAAAGCAGTTGATTGTTCTTGATTTCGGCTGCACAAAAGCTATTCCAAGTGCATTTTATGATTCTTTCTATAAATTGACGAAACAAGAAAACATTAACGATCCAGAACGATTTGAAGAACTACTTTGGGAATTGCAAATATTTTCAAAAGATGATACAGATGCACAAAAAAACGTTGTTCGCTCTATTTTTAATCAAATGCTAGGTATGCTATGCAAACCTTTCAATGCTGATGAATTTGACTTCTCTGATTCAGAATTTTTTACTGAACTTGCGAAAATTGGTGATGATCTGACTAAGAACACTGAAATTCGTAAAATGAGTGGAAACCGAGGATCGGAGCACTTTCTATATGTAAATCGAACTTTTATTGGCTTATTCAGCCTTTTAAGTCAATTAAAAGGTGGTAAAATCCGGACTGCCATCACATTTTAATGGAAATCAAAAGGGAAGCTATCGCTTCCCTTTAAATACGCTTACTTAACAAAACTATGAAATCTATATATTTCAATTGAATCCTATAGATTGGAAAATTGATGGTTTTGATGTTTGTTCGTTCAATTCCTCTCTACTTTTGATTTGATCCAACAAGTTGGCGACATCAAAAATACTTAATTGAGAATGAACTCCTTGTGTTCTGTGTTGAGC
>JBDNIA010000138.1:0-3184 GCA_041688525.1 Crocinitomicaceae bacterium
CCACTTACAAGAATATTTGTGGATGTACCAATAAGAGAACAAAGTCCACCAAACATGGATGCAAAAGAAAGCGGAATCAAAATCTTCGATGCACTGATTTTGGCTTTTGCACAGGCCGTCAAAATAATTGGAATGAACACGGCAACGACCGGCGTATTGTTTATAAATATAGATATGACGCCTGCGAAAATCATTATCAGTAAAAGTCCTTTTCTTCGATTTTTAACAAGAACTTTTGATAAATAATTTCCGACATTAACAAGCTGACCTGTATTCAGAATGGCGGCACTCAAGCCAAACATGGCCATGATTGTGATTGTTGCGCTATTACTGAAGCCGCCAACTGCTTCTAATGGAGTTAAAACTCCACAAATCATGAGTAAGGAAATAATAATTAAACCGACCAAATCCACCCCTAACCAATCCGTAATAAAAAGGACAACTGCAACAGTTATTATACCTATTGTAAGCCACTGATCAATTGTCATTTTTGATGTCTCTTTTCCGCATTTCAATTTGAATTTTAACCTCTATTCCTTCTATGTACAAATCTATACTATACTCACAAAACTGAACTGAAAAACACTACTCACCGTTCATGTTCTCAGTTTACATATTGAGATTTTAATTAGCCTTTCTATAAAAGAGATTTATACTCTAGCAAATACTTCTGATACGCCACTGCATCAAAATCTTGTATTGAATAATTTACTGTTTTAATTAAGGCGTCACTCATTTTGCCACTGGTTTGTAGTGCTTTCTCATTTATTTTGTTAATATAGTCATTCCGCATTTGAAGTGTGAACTTTTTTTTAACAATCTTATTTAGGTTTTTTGACCTCCTTGATATAGCTCAGCTTATACGCCTGTTTTCTGGCAAAGTTTAAAACGATAATACAAGGCTTAATCAATTTTTAATAATCGTTCACCTACTCGGACAATATTAAAATTGGCAATTCTAAATGTTTGGTTAAAGCTTTGGAAACACTGTTATGGAATAGGTTCTGCCAAAAGGTTCGTTGGTGCGAAACAACCGTTAATAAATCAACATCATGGTTATTGATATATTCTCGTATTCCATTTTCGACATTTTCATCGTTTCTAAAATGGAATGGGTGGAAATGTACGTCAAATTTATCATCAAAATTTGACGCTTTTAATCGTTGGATTTTATGATTTATCTTGTGCTCATCATCAACAATAACAAGGAAATCAATAGTTGATTTTGTTTTGATTGCTATTTCTTTTAAGGGAAGAAATAATTTTTCATCACCCGAAACCATTAAATCATTGGCGACAACAATTTTTTTAGGAAAATTAATTGTTGCTTTTGAAGGTACTGCAATTATTGGTGTTTTAATTGAACCTATTAATGAGGCGGTTTTACTTCCTATTATGTTATCAATAAAACCAGAGGCACCAGTCGTTCCCATTACAATCAAGTTTATGTTTTCATGTTCACAAAATTTTTGAATTGAAGGTACCATGTATCCTGAAATACAAGATGATTTGAATTTAATATTCGAAAAATTTAGATTTAAATAGTTTAATTGCATTTTCATCTGATTTTCTGCTGACTGAGCTAAATCAGAAATATACAATAAAGCCTCATTACCCATGCCGGTAGGAGTAATTAGATATGCATTCAATAAGATTACTTCAGCGTTTAATTCTTGGGCAAGTTGAACGGCATAGTCCCTCGCTTTATTCGCAGTCTCTGAAAAATCGGTTGGTACTAATATCTTTTTCATATGTTTTATTATTTAGTATATCCTTTTAAACTTGACGAGATATTCAATGACAGAGTCAAACTAAAAAATATCGGTTATTCAATTTTTGACAGCCATTCACTTACTCAGACAATATTAAAATCGGTAATTTTGAATGTTTCGTTATAGATTTAGCTAAACTGTTATGAAATAAGTTCTGCCAAAAGCTTCTTTGGTGTGAAACAACCGTTAATAAATCAACATCGTGGTTATTTATGTAATCGAATATTTCATCTTCAACACTAGCACCATTTCTACAATAGAGTGGATGAAACTGTATGTTAAATTTATCATCGAAATTTGACGCTTTTATTCGCTGAATTTTGTGATCTATTTTTTGCTCATCATCAACAACAAATAGAAAATCAAGTGTTGATTTCTTTTTAGTTGCCATTTCTTTTAAAGGCAGAAATAATTTTTCATCACCAGAAATCATTAAATCATTTACTACAAGGATATTTTTAGGGAAATTTATTGTTGCATTAAGAGGCACAGCTATTATTGGTGTTTTAATTAAACCCACTAATGAAGATGTGTTGCTTCCCAAAGTATTTTCAATAAAACCTGATGTTCCAGTAGTCCCCATTACCACTAAATCAATATTTACTATGTTACAGATTCTTCTTATAGAGTCCACTAACAATCCTGATGTAAATAACGGTCTGAATTTAATGTTAGCATAATTTAGATTTAAATATTCTAGTTGCTCATTCATTAGCTGTTCTGATGCTTCATAAGCTATTTTATCCATATCCACTGTAGTTCCTACTCTTACTCCGGCATACGAAACATGATGCGTATTTAATAGGATAACTTCATCATTTGATTCTTTGGCAAACTGAACTGCATAATCCCGCGCTTTGTTTGCTGTTTCAGAAAAATCCGTTGGAACTAATATCCTTTTCATAATTTTATTTTTTGTTAAGTTCTTTGCATCTGCCTAAAATTCAACGTCCGCCTCAACTGTCCTTAAAAAATTCTTTTTTACTTGATCTTTTTTGCCTTATACGGAGCATCTTAATCTGAGACAAATATAGATTGGGTTGCGCACAATCGAAATGACGCTAATTAAACAAGTTGTTTGACTTTAATCAACTAAAAATATATTTTAAGACAAATTTTGTTGTTGCTTTTCGAAAACAGACAATACATGAAATCAATTATCTCTGAGCTGAAATAATTGACTAAAAACAGGCAAAGAGGAAAGAGGATGGATAATTATTGTGAGATTATATACTTACCAGATTTTAAGTAATGTATTTAATTTTTGCATATCCACAATGGTGATTTTTGAGCCTTCCGTATCGATTATCTTCTCCTCTTTAAATTCTGTGAGTGTTCGAACAAGGGTTTCCTTAGCTGTACCTATCATACTTGCCAAATCTGTTCTCGAAATGTGCGTATAATTTTCTGCA
>JBDNIA010000139.1:0-6130 GCA_041688525.1 Crocinitomicaceae bacterium
AGCTGTATAGAAGTAAGTGAACACGATAATCAAAACAGCTAACAATACATTGTAACTAATACCATAAACATCTCCAAGCGTTCGCTGAATAAATCCACCTTCACCACCTGAAAACATCATTACTGGTATCGTCATAATTGCCTGCGCAAAAATGATTGGCATTACACCACTTGCGTTCACCTTTATTGGTAAGTAGTTACGCGCACCTTGATCGTCTACTTCTCTTGAACCAACTACTTTTTTAGCCGTATTCAAAGGGACTCTTCGAACGCCTTGAACGATTAGAACGGTTACAAGAACGACTAGCATAAATGCGACGATTTCTAATAGGATTTTGATCAAATTCCCTGAAGACATAGCTAAACCAACTTCAGCTGTAAATGCTCCTGGTAAACGAGATAAGATTCCTACAGTTATCAATAGCGAAATACCATTTCCGATTCCATTGTCCGTAATTCGCTCACCTAACCAAACAGCAAACATTGCACCAGCGACTAGAACTATGATGGTTTGAGCCCACCAAAAAGTTCCAGCATCAACAGGCAATGCGCCCTTGCTTTGTACATACAAAGCTAAGTAACCTGGAGCTTGTAAAGCACAGATTACTATGGTTAAAATACGCGTATAGTTATTGATTCGTTTTCTACCAGATTCACCTTCATTTTGCATTTTTTGAACTGCAGGAACTGCCATTCCCAGCAATTGCATAATGATAGAGGCACTGATGTAAGGCATGATACCGAGCGCCATAACAGACGCATTGGTAAAGCCACCGCCGGAGAACAAAGAAAGCAACGTTTCTAGGGCATTCTGCTCCACCGCAGCTTGTGCTCTTTCCAAAGCAGCGTAATCTACACCTGGTAAAATTATAAACGACCCAACTCTGTAAACAAGTATCAGCAATAGAGTAAAGATGATTCTTTTTCTCAGTTCTTCTACTTTCCAGATGTTCTTAATATTCTGTATAAAACGTTTCATTCTTTAAAAAAATGTTGGCAAAGTTAATTAGATTTCCGAACAATTCCCACCTTGTGCCTCAATTATTGCTTTCGCAGTTTGAGAAAACTTGTGCGCGGTAATGTTTATTTTCACTTTCAACTCACCTCTACCTAGGATTTTCACTAACTCATTGTTACCTACTAAGCCATTTTCTTTTAACACATCAGGTGTTATTTCGGTCACACTTTTTCTGTCGATTAACGACTGAATTAAGTCTAAGTTGATTGCTTTATACTCTACCCTATTGATATTTTTAAAGCCAAACTTAGGTACTCGTCGTTGCAAAGGCATTTGACCTCCTTCGAAACCTACTTTCTTGCTGTAACCTGATCTTGATTTTGCTCCTTTGTGCCCTCGAGTCGAAGTTCCACCGTGCCCTGATCCTTGACCACGCGCGATTCTTTTTGAACTTTTAACCGAACCTTTAGCTGGAGTTAAATTATGTAAACTCATGTTAAATCCGTTTTTTATTCTACTTAACTACTTCAAGTAGATGTTGTACCTTATTGATCATTCCTAGGATCTGTGGATTAGACTCTTTTTCAATTGTCTGATTCAATTTTGAAAATCCTAACGCTTTAATCGTAGCTTTTTGGTCAGCTGGGCGATTAATAGCGCTTCTCACTTGCTTAATTTTTATTGTAGCCATTGTGTTTACTATTAACCGTTAAATACTTTATCCAAACTAATACCTCTTTGTTTTGCTACAGTCACTGCATCTCTCATATTTGACAACGCCTCTATTGTTGCTTTCACCACGTTGTGTGGGTTTGAAGAACCTTGAGACTTCGCTAATACGTTGTGAACACCAACACTTTCTAATACGGCACGCATTGCACCACCTGCAATAACGCCTGTACCTTCTGAAGCTGGCTTAAGAAGAATCTCAGCACCACCATATTTTGCTTTTTGCATGTGTGGAACAGTACCTCTTAAAATCGGAACACGAATTAAATTCTTTTTCGCATCGTCGATACCTTTAGTAATTGCTTCAGTAACTTCCTTAGCTTTTCCTAAACCGTGACCAACGATTCCGTTTTCATCACCTACTACAACAATTGCAGAGAAAGAGAATGTACGTCCTCCTTTCGTAACTTTCGTTACACGGTTTATTGATACCAACTTATCTTTAAGCTCGGTATCAGCAGATTTTACTCTATTGTTTATTTTTCCTGCCATCTCTTAAAATTTTAAACCGCTTTCTCTTGCTGAGTCAGCCAATGATTTTACTCTACCGTGGTATAAGTATCCGTTACGATCGAACACAACAGACTCTACGCCGGCTTTGATTGCTTTTTCGGCTAATTCTTTCCCTACTAACTGCGCTTGCTCAGACTTGTTTTTCTTCTCAGCAGCTTTGTTTTTGAATGTAGAGGCAGAAGCCAAGGTAACACCTTTTGAATCGTCTATTATCTGTGCGTAGATTTGTTTGTTACTACGAAATACAGAAAGACGAGGTGTTTTTGAAGTTCCAGTAATCTTCTTACGAATTCTTCGTTTTATTTTTGCTCTTCTTTTTAATTTGCTAAATGCCATGATTTCATGAAATTAATTATTTTTTACCTGCAGCTTTTCCAGCTTTTCTTCTGATTTCTTCACCTACGAATCTCACACCTTTTCCTTTGTATGGCTCTGGTTTGCGAAGGGAACGAATCTTGGCAGCAACCTGACCCAAAAGTTGTTTATCGTATGATTCCAATGTAATCACTGGAGCCTTACCCTTTTGCGTATCTGCAGATACCTTAATTTCACTAGGAATGTTCATCACAATTGGATGTGAGTATCCTAAAGACAAATCTAACATTTGACCTTGCGTTGTTGCACGGAAACCTACTCCAATTACTTCTAATTCCTTTTTAAACCCTTCTGAAACGCCAATAATCATATTGTTCACTAATGAACGATATAGACCGTGTTTTGCACGGTGATTAGGGGCATCTGATTCGCGGCTAAAAGTGACAGTTCCTTCTTCAATAGACAAAGTAACACATGAATCAATATCCTGTGCTAATTCGCCTTTAGGTCCCTTAACGGTAACAGTTGTACCGTTCACTTTTACTTCTACACCACTCGGGATGTTTACTGGGGATTTACCTATCCTTGACATTTTTACTTCTTGTTAAAGATTAATATACGTAGCAAAGTACTTCGCCACCTACGTTTTCTTGTTTCGCTTGTTTGTTGGTAATAACACCATGAGAAGTAGAAACGATAGCAATACCCAAACCATTCAATACGCGTGGCATTGTAGTTGAACTGCTATATTTTCTCAATCCTGGACGAGAAGCTCTTTGCAATTTAGTAATTGCCGGAACTTTCGTTGATGGATTGTACTTCAAAGCGATTTTAATCATACCTTGTTTGCTATCATCTTCGAACTTGTAGTTCAAGATGTACCCTTGGTCAAACAAAATTTGCGTCATCGCTTTTTTTGTATTTGAAGCAGGGATTTCTACAACTTTTAACCCAGCCGAACTTGCGTTACGGATACGTGTTAAAAAATCTGCTATAGGATCTGTAGTCATATTTTTTTCCTATTAATTTCTAATTACCAACTCGCTTTCTTCACTCCTGGGATTTTCCCGTCAAGTGCCATTTCACGGAAAGTTACCCTTGAAATTCCAAACTGACGCATGTAACCTCGAGGTCGACCAGTCAAACCGCAACGATTGTGCAGACGCACTTTCGAACCGTTTGCTGACAACTTTTGGATAGCCATCATCGCATCCCACTTCGCCTGTACAGCTTCATCGGATGTGTCACTTGATTTCAAGACTTTCGTTAACTCTGCGCGCTTTGAAGCGTCACGAGCTACCATTCTTTCTCTTTTTCGCTCACGCGCTTTCATTGATTCTTTTGCCATCTCTTCTTATTTTTTTATGAATGGGAATCCAAATGCATCTAACAAAGCGTTTCCTTCCTCATCCGTTGCAGCAGTCGTTACAAATGTAATGTCCATACCTAAGATACGATTCGTTTTGTCGATATCGATTTCTGGGAAAATGATGTGTTCTTTAATACCTAAATTAAAGTTTCCACGACCATCAAAACCTTTTGGGTTAATTCCACGGAAGTCACGCGTTCTTGGCAGGGCCACAGAGATCAAACGATCTAAGAATTTGTACATTCTATCTCCACGCATAGTAACTTTCGTTCCAATTGGCATTCCTTTTCTTAATTTAAAGTTCGATATATCCTTTTTAGAAAGTGTTGTAGTTGCTTTTTGACCGGCAATTCTAGACAATTCTTCAGCTGCAGTGTCGATCAATTTCTTGTCAGCTACTGCTTCGCCCATACCTTGGCTCAAAACTATTTTAGTCAGTCTAGGCACACGCATTACTGACGTGTACTCAAACTTTTTCGTCAATGCTGGAATAATCTCAGCACTGTACATTTCCTTCATTCTTGGTTTTGTACTCATTACTTGACCTCCTCTCCTGATTTTTTAGAAAAACGGATTAGTTTCCCGTCTTTGTTCAATTTACGTCCCGTACGAGAAGCTTCACCATTCACTACTAACATCAAGTTAGAGATGTGAATTGTTCCTTCTTTCTCTACGATTCCACCTTGAGGATCTGCTGCACTTGGTTTACTGTGTTTCTTGATCATTTTCAGACCTTCCACAGATGCACGTAATGACTTACGATCAACCGTTAGAACTTTTCCTTCTTGGCCTAATGCTTCACCTGCTAATACCTTAACGGTGTCGCCTACTTTAATATGTAATTTCTTTTGCATGATTTACGTTTTTAAAGTACTTCGGGAGCCAACGAAACAATCTTCATATAATTGTTTTCACGTAGCTCACGAGCAACTGGTCCAAAAATACGGGTTCCTCTCATTTCTCCCGTTGGATTCAATATAACGCAAGCGTTATCATCAAATCGAATATAAGAACCATCAGCACGACGTACTTCTTTTTTAGTTCTCACAATTACTGCCTTGGCAACCTGTCCTTTTTTAACAGCTCCAGAGGGCATTGCACTCTTGATAGCCACGACAATTTTATCACCCACGGATGCATAACGACGTTTTGTACCTCCTAAAACACGGATACACAAAACTGTTTTTGCTCCTGAGTTGTCTGCGACTGCAAGTCTTGATTCTTGTTGTATCATTACTAAAAATTATTTAGCTTTTTCGACAATTTCTACTAATCTCCAGTTCTTCAATTTACTCAAAGGTCTGGTCTCCATAATCCGCACGGTATCACCAACGTTGCACTCGTTCTTCTCATCATGCGCGAAAAATTTGGAAGTTTTCTTTACGAATTTTCCATATTTCGGGTGTTTTACCCTTCTTTCTACTGCAACAACGATTGACTTGTCCATTTTGTCGCTAGTTACGACGCCGACACGGTCTTTTCTTAAATTACGCTTTTCTTCCATTTTCAAGACAATTACGCTTTGGCCGTAGCCGCTGCTTCACGTTTTGTTAATTCAGTTTTCAAACGAGCAATTGTTCGTCTCATTCCACGAATTTGTATTGGGTTTTCCATAGGAGAAACGCCATGTGCCAATTTCGTTTTCATCAATTTATCTGATAAGTTGGAAATCTGTATTTGAACGTCCTTGTCGGAAAGCTTGTTGATTTCTTGCTGTTTCATTTCTTAAACTTATTTACCTACTGGTTTAACATAATCGTTGCGAACAACGAATTTACACTTCACCGGCATTTTCTGAGCTGCCAATCGAAGTGCTTCTTTAGCTACTTCGTAAGGAACACCGTCCGCTTCGAACATGATGCGTCCTGGTTTAACTACAGCTACCCAGTGACTTGGAGCACCTTTACCTTTACCCATACGAACTTCCGCAGGTTTTGAAGTAACAGGTTTATCAGGGAAAATACGAATCCACACTTTACCTTCACGTTTCATAAATCGGGTTACCGCGATACGAGACGCTTCGATTTGGCGTGATGTGATCCATCCTGGCTCCAAAGTTTTTAGTCCAAAAGATCCGAAAGCGATAGTGCTACCTCTGTGGGCCATACCTGTATTTCGTCCTTTTTGAACTCTTCTAAATTTGGTTCTTTTTGGTTGTAACATCTTTTTAGACTTTTACCTTGTTCTTACTTCTTCTTTCTTTTCATCCCAGGGCCTCCACCTGGACGACGATTACCACCTTGAGAG
>JBDNIA010000140.1:0-4819 GCA_041688525.1 Crocinitomicaceae bacterium
AATGTCAAGGGTATCTATTATTTCTTGTAAATTAAATGAGGTTACTAGTTTGATCCTGCGTTCCTTGCAATGTGCAATTCCTTTGAAATAATTGGAGTAATGTCTTTTCATTTCGGCAACACCTAAGATTTCACCTTTCCAGTCTACACTCATTAATAAATGATCTTTAGTGATTTGAACACGTTCCTTTATTCCGGGAACCGCTAAATGCTCACCAGTTTTCATAAAGTGTTTTATTTCATTAAAAACCCAAGGGTAACCAATGCTAGCTCGGCCAATCATTATGCCATCAATACCGTATTTATTTCTGTATTCAAGCACTTTTTCAGGTGAATCAATATCTCCATTTCCGAAAACTGGAATTTTCATCCTTGGATTGTTTTTCACATCACCAATTAATGTCCAATCGGCATCGCCTTTATACATTTGCTTGCGCGTTCGTCCGTGAATAGAAATAGCCTCAATTCCAACATCTTGAAGGCGTTCAGCGACATCAACGACAAATTTAGTGTGATCGTCCCAGCCCAAACGTGTTTTAACGGTAACGGGTAAATTTGTCGCTTTCACAATGGCTGCTGTCATACGAACCATTTTTGGAATATCTTGAAGAATTCCTGCTCCAGCTCCTTTGCAGGCCACCTTTTTTACTGGGCATCCATAATTAATGTCGATAATATCAGGATTTGTTTTCTCTATGATTTGCGTAGCCTGCGTCATGCTGTCAATGTCATAGCCAAAAATTTGAATCCCAACAGGGCGCTCATATTCATAGATATCCATTTTCATAACAGATTTGGCAGCATCACGAATCAAACCTTCAGAAGAGATAAATTCTGTATACATCAAGTCAGCACCATGTTTTTTGCAAAGTGCACGAAACGGAGGATCACTAACATCCTCCATTGGAGCCAACAAAAGAGGGAAGTCTCCCAATTCAATATCTCGTATTTTTACCATTCTGACAGCAAAAGTACCGACTTTTATTGAAGAAAGAAAAATTCATTTTCAAAACCCCTTAATTTGCGAATTATTAAACATTAAGCTTGGATTTTTTTTGATTGTCCTATATTTGTCTCTCAGGTAAATGAATCTTTTCTATTTGTAATGAATTAAATTGACTGAATTTTGAAATAATTAGCACTTATACTATGAAAACAATAAAAATAACACTCATCCTATTCTCTATTCTAATTTTTACTAACCTATCGTTTGGTCAAAATCCTGGAGACACAATTGTCGTAAACACGTTCAATTATGGAATGACGTACGGTTCAGGAAATCGAGATACCATTATTTCTTTCCCTAATATACCTGGATTGAAATTTGAAAAAATTATTATGCAATACAACATGCGTTGTAAAAACGGGGCTGTATCTACAGGAAGCAATACTAATTTAGGTTGTGGTGAATGGGATTACAGTTGTAATACGTATGTCCATGATTCATCAAGAGTAGACTCTTTAGCCAGTTTAAAACCTTCACATACCATTTCGGGTTTTACCGGCGCAACATTTAATTATACAACTCAACCAACATATGATTATTTTCAATATACGCAGCAACAGGTAAATTTAAATTCTATCAATAGTGAAAACCAATATCAAATATTGAGTGGAACAACTCCAACTTCTCGGGCGTTTAAAGGTTCTGAGTTGTCAGGGAAGTCTCAATTTCTCTATTCGGTATCAGAATTAACAAGTGCGGGATTAGTGGCGGGCAATATTGATGGGTTTTTGTTAAATGCCTTGAGTTCAGGAAATATTCAGTTTTTACGTGTAAAAATAAAAGGTACTTCAGCTTTGGCTTTAGATTCTGTGAACATTGAGAATCTTGGTTTTACAGAAGTGTTTTTCAGTAATTATTCTTTTGCAACAGGAGTCAATCGTGTTCAGTTTTACACACCATTTGTGTGGAATGGTTCGGATAACTTAATTTTTGAATTTACATTTACAAGTGGAGTAGCTGCGAACGATGTTCTAATTGAAGGAACGCCTTCTCTTGCATCATTGGGAATTTCTACTAATAATGGCTACTACCAGAATTTGAGCGGCAATGGACATATCGATCTACCTGTTTCAGGTTTGAGCGGGATTACTAATGAAGTTACAGTTTCTTTCTGGGCATTTGGCGACGCAAATCAATTGCCAGCGAATACTTCTATAATTGAAGGTCTTGGCGCTGGTGGAGAAAGAGATCTAAACATACATTTGCCTTGGAGTAACGAATCTATATATTGGGATTGCGGCGGCAACCCTGCATACGATAGGATTAATAAAGCTGCAACTGTTTCGGAATATGAAGGTCAATGGAATCATTGGGCATTTGTGAAAGATGCTGTTTCAGGAATTATGCAAATTTATTTGAATGGAAGCCTCTGGCATTCAGGAACAGGAAAAATAAAACCAATTGATATTGCTCATTTGGTTGTAGGAAAAAGTGCGACGTACACGAATAATTACAAAGGAAGTATAGACGAGTTAGTTATTTGGAAAAAAGCCCTTACCGTATCAGAAATAGCAAATTGGATGAGTTCCCCAATTAATTCAAACCACCCGCAATATTCTAATTTAGTTGCCTATTATCCAATGAATGAAGGCGCGGGAAATTCAATTAATGACCTTTCAGTAAATGCCGTTGTTGGAACTTCAAATGCTTCTGCTGCCTGGAGGTCTACTAAAGGAACCGACTTAAATAAATTTTTCACTTCTACAGGAATACGTCCCAGTTTGAAATTATTCAATGGTTCATATTCCACTACTGTTTCGCCTCTTGTAGTAATGGATTCTACTCAATTAATTCCGAATACAATTGAAGAATTTGGAATTATATCGCAAGCAGGAACTTTATTAAATGATCAGGTAGTAAGTCTTTCAACCTTGTCTGTTTGGAATGCTGTTCCTCAAAATGTATACGATGGCACAACAGGCGCTTTGATAAATACTACACCAGTGGCTTCAAATGGTTCTTTAACTCCAACTAATTTGACTTATATAAATCGTTGGCCTATGAAATTTGAAATTATGTCATTCGTCACTCCATATGGAATCAATTTAAACATGGGACAAAACGGAAAAACTTGGATGTTTGACCTAACGGATTATTCTCCAATTCTAAAAGGCAATAAGAGAATAACTATGGAGCGCGGCGGTCAATGGCAAGAAGACATGGATATTAAATTTTTGTTTATTGTTGGAACTCCTTACAGAGATGTTCTAGATATTCGCGAAGTTTGGAGAACAGAATCAAGAGGTTATTCTTCAATTATGAGTGATCAATACTTCGAACCTATTGATGTGCCAACGTTGGCCTCAGGAAGTGTCTTTAAAGTGCGAACATCTGTTTCAGGTCACGGGCAAGAAGGTGAATTTATTCCAAGACAACATTTCTTAAATGTGAACGGTGGCGCAACTGAATTTTCATGGAATGTCTGGAAAGAATGTGGCGAAAACCCAGTTTACCCGCAAGGAGGAACATGGATTTATGATAGAGCAGGATGGTGTCCCGGAATGGCAACTGATGTTCAACATAGTGATATAACATCAATGGTAACGCCAGGTTCGCCTGTAAATTTGGATTATGGGGTTACAACAGCATCAGGGAGTTCCAATTATATCGTGAGCAACCAATTGGTAACTTATGGTCCAATAAACAAAACCTTGGATGCTTCAATTGTTCAAATCAGTCAACCCTCAAATCAGGTAGAGTTTACAAGATTTAACTCTATTTGTCACACACCAAAAGTGATCTTAAAAAATACAGGCTCAACAGTTTTAACTTCTGCAACTGTGAACTATTGGGTGAATAGTTCATCTTCACCAAGTGTATATAATTGGTCGGGTTCCTTAGCTCCAGATTTAACAGAAGAGGTGGAGCTGCCATCTTCATATGAATTGTGGTCAACACTTGCTCCTGCAAATAACGTTTTCCATGCGGAAGTGAAAAATCCAAATGGTGGAACTGATGTTTATGACTTTAATAATCATTTCCAAACAGACTTCTCTATTCCTGATGTAATGCCATCAAATATCGTAATTGAGTTTAAAACAAATCTGTTTCCCGGCGAAAACAGCTATCAATTAACAGATGAACAAGGAAATGTAATTGTTTCCAGAACAGGTATGAGTGCAAATACAACTTATCGCGATACGGTCGACCTTCCAATGGGATGTTTTACGTACAAGGTTTCAGACTTAGATGACGATGGTATTTCATTTTGGGCAAATAATGACGGAAATGGTTACACTCGTTTTAAAGAAGTTGGAGGACAAGTTTTAAAATTTTTTAATGGGGATTTCGGGGACAATATCAACTATAATTTTACGGTTAATTTCCCGCTATCTTACGAGGAATTGAATGATTTGCCAGAATTAGAAGTTTCTCCAAATCCGGCTCAAGATAAACTGAACATTGGGTTCCGTAATTTTGGAACTAAAGTTGAAGTTAAATTGATTGATAATTTGGGTAAAGTCTCAAAAGTTCAAACTTTTGATTCCGAATCAGGAATTTATAAAGGAACAATGGATATTTCAAGTTTACCAGGCGGATTATACATTGTATCTGTCAGTGATGGAACAAAAAAAGCACACGTGAAATTGGTTAAAAACTAAGTTAAATATCTTTCTAGGCATTCTTTTTCTACTCTCGCAACCAGCAAATGAAAGGAGTCTTTGCTTTCATTGGTTTGTACTTTTTCTAAAGCATCATAATAGGCCATCCGATTTTCATAGTCGCCCTTTATGTTGGCAATAACGCAACCATTTTTTAGTAATAACATATTCATTATTAAACGAGATGTCCTCCCATTTCCATCAATAAAAGG
>JBDNIA010000141.1:0-17191 GCA_041688525.1 Crocinitomicaceae bacterium
AAAAATTAAAATTAAAAAACATGGCTATAGAGCGAAAAGCTTATTCAAATATGGTTTGGATTATATCGCAAACATCTTGTTAAACCCTCAAAATCAATCAAATGTAAACGCTTTTGATTTTTTGTCATGTAGTTAGTTAAAAGTAATTATTTTAATGCAATCGTTGAATTCGCTTTCTTGATGAATTCTAAATCATGGACTCCCTCATATTTTCCAAAAGGGAATGCAGACAACAAAATAAAATCCTTGTCATCTGCGCGCTTTTTGAATGCGTGAAATGTAACAAAATGACTTAAAGTTCACAGCGTTTTTGACAAACAATTGGCAATCAGAAAATCAGCACTCCACCGATCTAAATTCATTGTTATTTCGCATATTTTCCATAAATTAACACTTCGAACAAAATAAACTTCTCACTTGTTGGTTTATATGACGTTTAGCCATAAATTTGCCAGTAATATAATCACCATGACATACCAAGCAGGACCGTTTCTAGATAAAATAAAGCTTCCAGAAGATTTACGGAAAAATTTTACCGTTGAGGACTTACCTCAAGTTTCGGAAGAATTGCGTCAATATATTGTTGACGTAATTTCTGAAATTGGAAACTCTCATTTTGGCGCCAGCTTAGGTGTTGTTGAAATGACCGTGGCGTTGCATTATGTTTTTAACACGCCTTATGATCAATTGGTCTGGGACGTTGGTCACCAAGCTTATGGTCACAAAATTTTAACTGGGAGACGAGAAGTTTTTCAAACGAACAGAATTAAAGGTGGAATTTCAGGTTTCCCAAAACGTTCTGAAAGTGAATACGACACTTTTGGCGTTGGTCATAGTTCTACTTCTATTTCCGCGGCTTTAGGAATGGCCGTTGCAAATAATTACAAAGGAGAAAAAGAGCGTCAGCACATCGCAGTTATTGGTGATGGTGCCATGACAGCTGGTTTGGCGTTTGAAGGAATGAACCATGCAGGTTTTGAAAAAGACGCGAATTTGCTCGTTATTTTGAATGACAATTGCATGTCAATCGATCCAAATGTTGGTGCGTTGAATCAATATTTGACAGATATAACAACTTCACACACCTACAACAAAGTAAAAGACGATGTTTGGAAACTACTGGGCAAAATCTCAAAATTTGGTCCGGATGCACAAACCATAGCTTCTAAAATATCGAGCGCAATGAAAGGTACACTGCTGAAACAAAGTAATCTTTTTGAAGCATTGAATTTTCGTTACTTCGGCCCGGTCGACGGTCATGATGTAATTGGTTTGGCAAAAATAATGGAAGATTTGAAAGATATTCCTGGTCCAAAATTGCTGCACTGTGTTACAAGAAAAGGTGCTGGATACAAATTTTCAGAAGAAGGAAACCCAACGAAGTGGCATGCTCCTGGAGTCTTTAATAAGGAAACCGGAGAAATTGTAAAGATTATCCCAAAACAACCACAACCTCCAAAATATCAAGATGTATTCGGCCACACAATTGTTGAATTAGCTGAGAAAAATGACAAAATCATGGGTGTCACTCCGGCAATGCCTTCTGGTTGTTCGTTGAATATCATGATGGAAGCTATGCCAAAGCGTGCGTTTGATGTTGGAATTGCTGAGCAGCACGCTGTGACTTTTTCAGCAGGATTAGCAACACAAGGAATGGTGCCTTTTTGTAATATTTATTCGACTTTCATGCAACGAGCATATGACCAAGTATTGCATGATGTAGCGATTCAAAATCTGAATGTCGTCTTCTGCTTGGACAGAGGAGGATTGGTTGGAGCAGATGGAGCAACGCATCACGGTGCTTATGATTTAGCCTACATGCGTTCCATCCCCAATATGATTGTTTCTGCTCCAATGAACGAGGCAGAATTACGTGATTTAATGTATACTTCACAACTGGAAAATAAAGGTCCTTTTTCTATTCGTTACCCTCGTGGAAACGGTACGATGACGGCTTGGAAAACGGTGATGAAAGAAATAAAAGTCGGTACAGGGCGAAAAATTTCTAACGGCGATGATATCGCGATTCTGACGATTGGTCATCCAGGAAATTTCGCAGTGGAAGCGGTTAAAGAATTAAAAGAGCTTGGTTTGTCAGCGGCACACTACGATATGCGTTTTGTAAAACCTATCGATGAAGTAATGTTACATGAAGTATTTTCAAAATTTAAAAAAGTAATTTGTGTTGAGGATGGTTGTGTGATGGGAGGATTTGGTTCAGCGGTAGTTGAATTTATGGCGGATCACAACTATGCAGCGCACGTATCTCGTTTGGGTATTCCAGATAGTTTTGTTCACCATGGAACACAAAAAGAACTTTGGTCAGATTGCGGCTTTGATAAGAGTGGAATAGTTGAAAAAGCAAAGGAAATGCTAAACTATATCGAGTCAAAAGAGGCGAAGGAAAAAGTGGGTTAAATAAAAAAACCAAAACACATTCCGATGCTACGGCGAAATGTATTTTGGTTAACCTAACTGTCTTGCTTCTTTCAGATCTTTTCGAAGGTAAATTTGTAAGCGTATATTTTGCCTTCTTCGTATTCACATGTAATTTGAAGTTTTCCTAAAGCTTCTGCTATTTCTTGTTTCAATTCTCGTTGTGATGCGTCAATTTTTATAATTTGAACCGTGCTGTCAACTATTTTGAAGCTTACGTTAACATAATCAGGAGAATACTTGTTGACTTCTATTTGCGATAGGTCTATGTGAATTGTTTTGTTTAATAGTCTTTTTAAACTAGGGTTGTTTCCCGCAAAAGCATTCCCTATCACTAGTAAACCCATTGCTATAATTAATAATGCTTTTTTCATTTTTTCTTTGTTTTTGATCTAACAATAATTATTTTTAGTTTGCCATTAAAATTTGTTTTATTTTTTTCGCCGATCGATCTAAGTTTTGAATTAATTCGTTTGCAATAAGACACCTTAAGAATGAAAAAGTTACAATTGAATTGGAAAAACCAATTATTGTACAAAATACCAAAACTAAAAACCTTAAATCTCGCCGTATCAAAAAAAAATCCTATTTTCGTTTGAATTATAAAACAAATTATGAATATTTCCGGAGATCAAGCGACCATGTCAACGCCAACTAGTGAACCAATAAAACCTACCAATTATGGCGGTGTCATTACTTTAACATCTGTATTTTTCTTTTGGGGATTTATAGCAGCTGGAAATAGTGTATTCATTCCATTTTGTAAAAACTTCTTTGGCTTAGATCAGTTTCAAAGTCAATTGATTGATTTTGCATTTTATCTGGCATATTATCTTGGAGCGTTGACTTTGTTCATTATTAGCAGTCAATCTGGAAAAGATTTGGTTGGCTCTTGGGGTTATAAAAAAAGTATTGTTTATGGCTTGGTGTTTTCCGCATTAGGCGCAGGTGTAATGATTTTAAGTGTTGAGGGCGGAAGCTTTGTGGGAATGCTTTTTGGCTTGTTTATAGTCGCTTTGGGATTCTCTCTACAACAAACCTCGGCGAATCCATTTATGATTTCATTAGGAGATGAAGCTACAGGAAGTAGCCGAATTAATTTGGGTGGCGGAATTAATAGTTTGGGAACGACAATCGGACCGTTAATTGTCGCTTTAGCACTTTTCGGAACTGCTGGTGCAATAACGGATGAAGCGATAAAGAATCTTAGTTTAAGCAAAGTAATTATCCTGTATTCTTGCGTTGGCGCCTTGTTCTTGGGAATAGCAATTATGTTTAACTTTTCGAAAAAAGTTCCTTCAGGAATTAGAGAGGAAAAAACAGAGAAAGCGGGAAAAGCAATGGGAACATTGTTGGTTATAACGGGACTTCTTTTGGCTTGTTTTGCTCCAGTTTTTAATTCGTATAGAAGTGATGAAGCAAAGCAATTAGTTGAATTGGGTGGTGATTTAGAACAACTCCAAATCGATGAAAATGGCACTAAAATCACACAACTCGATACTGACCAGTTGAACACAAAATTAGCTATCGAAGCAAAAATAATTGAAATTAAAACGCCTTTGGAAAACCAAAGAATGGGTTGGTTGACAGGTGGATTGTTCGTAATTATTGGAGGAATTGCATATGCTTCCATAAGAGGCGCAAAACAAAAAGTAGGGTGGGGAGCAATGCAATATCCTCAGTTAACTTTGGGAATGTTGGCAATTTTCATTTATGTAGGAGTAGAAGTTGCATTGGCAAGTAATTTGGGTGAATTACTAAAACAAGATGATTTTGGAGCAATGACAACTTCAGAAATTGCACCTTACGTATCCATGTTTTGGGGCAGTTTGATGATCGGCCGTTGGACAGGAGCAATCAATGCTTTTGAATTAAAACAAATGACGAAGAACATTCTGCGCTTCATTGTCCCACTCGTTGCGTTTGCCATCGTGTTGCTTTTAACCAAATTGTCAGGATATAACATCGACAATCTTTATTACTACGTATTCTGTGTTTTTATTCAAATTGCAGCCTTCTTTTTTACCAATGACAAACCAGCGAAAACGCTTATGGCATTTGGAATTCTGGGCGTTTTTTCCACCGGAATCGGCGTTTTTTCCACTGGAATATATGCTGTTTACGGAATTTTAGGTGCTGGTTTGTGTGCATCTATAATGTGGCCGTGTATTTTCTCACTTTCTTTGGGTGGACTTGGAAAATACCAGGCGCAAGGTTCAGCTTTCTTGGTTATGATGATTTTAGGTGGAGCAATTATCCCACCAATTCAAGGAAAACTTTCTGACTTAATTGGTATCCAAAATTCTTACATGATTTCAGTTGCCTGCTTCATTTTTTTAGCGTGGTTCGCCTTCCAAGTGAAAGGCATTTTGAAGAAGCAAGGGTTGGCATTTGAGTAAAGAAGGATGAAGTTGTTTTAACACTGATTGTCTTACCAATAACCTTAAAGTAGCATCTTACTCAATGCAGGAAGGAAGCAAGAATATAACCCGTATGTCCTTTCGTCAATGCCCACCATACGACTTTTCTTTTAAAAAAATCACGCTTTCATTGACTGATTTGATTCTGGTGAACTTCAAACTTTGCTGACAACTGCTGCGAAGTCTCTTTTCCTTGATGGCTTCCAAAACGACTTTCGCCTTAAATGAAGCACTAAATTTTCTGCGTTCTCTTTTCATATTTCAACTGTTAATTTACACTTTAATCAGTTGTCCTATATTTGGGGGTAATTATAAAACTTCAACTTAAACTCATCCAAAAAGGTAAGTAGCGAGCTGTATCACGAAAGCTTAACTACGGTTTTAAAATTATCATTGTAATTATTTCAACTCAACCATACCTTTATTCTGCTTTTTATAGGAATGTTCGGTGAATGGGTCGGAAATATAGGTTTCCCATTTTGTGTTGGTATACATGTAGCAAAATGTTTCCCCTTTTGGATGGATATCTGTGGGGATTTTGATTTTAAGGATGTCTTCCTCTTTTAATTCAAGTGGTTTGTCGAATGGGTATTGATAGTTGAGTTTTTGTTCTAATTCTTCGTGAATTTGCATGTAGCTTTTTTCAAATGTGCGAAAATCCACGAAGGCTTCACCAATAATATCCACTGTAAATTTTTTCTTTGAAAGCAGAATCCAATAGTTTGTTTTCAGTTTTTTACCAGGTGCACATGCACAGAGTATGAAGGTATTAGATAATTTACACATTTTGAATATCGAGATGATAGCAATAAATAAGCTAAAAATTATGTTTTAAATTCAATAGTTGGAAGAGGTATAAATATAAAATCCTAACGCAATAAAAATACTTAAAAGTGACCATAATAATGATTTGTATTTTGAGGCATTATTTCTTTCCCAAAAAAACAATTCGAATTCATTTAATAAGAAAAAGATTAAATACGCTAATCTAAACTCGGTAAAAAATAGTGCATATACTGTTAGTGAAATAAAAACTAAAACGAATATTGTGCGGAGACTAATAATCCTTTTATATGAATCAGACACAATAAAATCTACGAAGGATAAAACTATTAATGCTGAAAAAATAACAACGTGGATATAAGGAACCCAAAGGCCTAAAATCATTAAAAAGCAAATTATTATTGAGGTTTTATTTTTAATAATGGATTTTGGTAAAGTAACTCTTGAAAACGATTGGCGAAAAGAAAGAGAATTTCTAAAATGATATTTTTTTAATCTCAAATTTTTAAAATAACTGAGAAATATAGCACCCTTAAAGAATAACAAGACACAAATTAAGTTGAAAATGATATCCCTCAGGAAAATCTCTATAAAAAAATCCAAGTTACCAGTCCAAAAATTTGGCCTAGATTCATTCGTTAAATTATAATATTCTATTTGTGAAAGGCCATTTTTGGGGTCGGCTTTTGAGTATCGTAGAAAACCGTGTAGATATGCATTTTGATAAGATCTAAAGTAACGTATACTTATTGGTAAAAAGGATATATCATCAATTTCGGCATTAGAATAATCATAAATACTATCAAAATATTCATAACCAAATCTATTTTTAAAGCCTAATTGTCTATTTTGATTTTCTATTGTAACTCCATCAGGTAAAGTTCTACCTTCCAATTTAGTGTTTGACGGAAAAGCATAAGCAATGGTTTTAATTGTCGTAGAATAAGAAATTTCTTCTGGTGAACTATCATAATCGTAGGAGGTATAGGAATCTTCAGAGTCAAATTCAACTGAAACAGTTTTAACATTACGGAATAACCTATTTATGTCACTAAAATCCTGAGTATTGAACACCGTCTGACTAATTAACGCCCAGGCACATGCCAAAAAGAAACGCAATAATAAAAAGGTGTCAATTTCAATTTTATTCGCCTTATTTTCAGATTCATTTTGCCAGAAACTTACGATAGTGATAAAAGTTATCGGAAGCCATAAAAACTAATAGTTCAATGAAAAACTCTGATAGCTTGGGTTAAAATCAAAATAAAAAGCATTCCAAAGAATCCCAATTAAGAAAGAGGTTAAAAAAACTTTAAACGTATTTTTTGAGAATTTCATTTTCATGAATATCAATATTTTTTATTTGAGTATTCACAAATATACCACCTCGTAAGTAGATTATGTTCTTCTAATTGAATATTTGAAGAAAAAAATTATGACAATAATCGAATTTCTTCAAAATTTTTCTGATGGGTTAAGCTGCAAGACACATTTTAAGGAGCAACGTGACAAGCAGAGAATTATTTGTAAAAAGTGTAGTTGCACAAAGCACTATTGGCTTCAAGGGAAGTGGCAATGGCAATGTTCAAACTGTCGATTTAGAACGACTTTGAGAAGTGGAACCATCATGGAATCAGCTAAATTATCCTTCCAAAAATGGTATTTGTGTATGGCTTTTATGAGTAGTACGAAAAAGGGAATTTCTGCTCTTGAAACGCAACGTCACCTTGGGCACAATCGTTACTGAACGATTTGGGTTTTGATGCATAAAATACGTGCAGGAATGGGAAAAAGAGACGACAAGTATGTATTGATCGGTGGTGTAGAATTGGATGAAGGATATTTTGAAAAGATAGCTCCTAAAAAGGTTAAACTGAAGCGAGGGAGAGGCAGTCAGTCAAAGTCAAATGTAGTTGTGATGGCAGAATCAACACCACTAGAAAATATTGAAACAGGAGAAAAAACTTCCCATTTTAGATACGCTAAAATGAAGGTTTTAACATCTCATAAAGCATCTGAAATCAATGATGTCATAGAGAAAAGCATTAATAAGTCATCAATAATTATTACAGACAAAAGCACCAGTTATGTAGACTTTTCCAAAATGTTTGAAACGTATATTTCTTTCAAATCTGATAAAACGGTAACCAAAACAACACTAAAATGGGTACATGTGACCATTAGCAATGCCAAACGAAATTTATTAGGATTTTATCATATGGTATCAAATAACTATTTACAAAACTACCTTAACGAATTTTGCTATCGACTCAATCGAAGATACTTTGGTGAAAATCTCTTTAACCGAATGATTATTGCGGTTGTTGGAAATTAGTGGTACGTTTGGGACTAATCAAATAGTTTAATATTTTAAAAATATTATCAGGCAAATTACAATGTTATTTTTAATAAATGAATTTTTTTTATCCTGTTTCAACAATGTAATTTTTAAATAGAAGAAAAATACCTGCTAATAAACTAACAAAGACAAATCCAACCAATTGCTTAAAAAAGAAACAAATTAAAATTCCTAATTACCTTAATGACAATCCTCACACCCTTTCTTCTTCTTCTTGTTTTTCAAGCGGAAAAAGAAATAAGCTAGAGCGCCTAAAACTGCGAGTATAACGATTAATTGTTGCATTTATTTGAGTAAAGTGAATACGATTAAAGAAGCAAAGTAAGCTATTACTCCCATAGTGACTAATTGTAAAATTGGCCATTTCCAAGAGCCTGTTTCTCGTTTAACAACCGCTACAGTGGCCATACATTGAAGAGCATAAACGTAGAATACCATGAGAGAAATTCCTGAAGCCATTGTGAAAACCGGGGTGCCATCTCTAAATGTTTGCATGCGCATTCTATCCAAGAGTTTTACTTGATTTTCTTCCGCATCGTTGACCGAATAGATGGTTGCTAGTGTTCCAACAAATACTTCTCTTGCTGCAAAAGAGGTAATTAGGGCAATTCCTACTTTCCAATCGTAGCCTAATGGACGAATTATAGGCTCTATTTTCTGACCCATAATTCCAATGTAAGAATTTTCTAAGCGAATTGCACCAAGTTCTGTTTTGGAAATTACCCTTGTAACCCCAAACTTGGAAGCTTCTAATTCGGAAACATGTCCTTCTGGTCCATAAGAAGCGGCTAACCAAAGTAAAATAGAAAGTGCCACAATAATTTTACCAGCATCAAATACAAAACGGCGTGTTTTTTCCCACATCATGTTCAAAACATTCAACCACCGCGGGCCGCGGTATGGTGGCAATTCTAACATTAAGAAACTTTTCTCGTCGCTCTTTATCATAAGTTTCATCACGAAAGCCATAATCAGTGCTGAAAATAAACCAAGCAGATACAAGCCGAGTAAAACTAGTCCCTGAACATTTATAAAACCAAATATTTTAGTGTCGGGTATAACAAGTGCAATCAATATAGTGTAAACAGGTATTCTTGCACTACAACTCATCAATGGCGCCACGAATATGGTGATCATTCGCTCTTTCCAGTTTGCTATTGTTCGAGCAGCCATTATCCCGGGAATAGCACATGCTAAACTAGAAATCAGTGGAACTACACTTCGGCCATTTAAGCCCAGGGGGCGCATGAGTCGATCCATTAGAAAAATTACGCGCGATAAATATCCTGTTTCTTCGAGGATTCCCAGGAAAAAGAACAACAAAGCAATTTGCGGAATAAAAATTAAAACACCACCTATTCCGGGGATAATTCCTTCAACTAACAAATCTGTTGCAATGCCAGAAGGAAGAGAATTGCTCAAAAATGAACTTGTCGAAGAAATCCCTATTTCTATCCAACCCATAGGATAAGCGGCAATATTAAAGATGGACTGAAAAATGATTCCTAAAACGAGTACAAATAAAAAATAGCCGAGAATAGGATGCGCTAACCATTTATCTAAAAAAAAGCGCTGTTTGTTGTCTTTTTCAATAGATTGTACTTCATATACGAGCGTTTGAATTTTTTCACGACGTTCCATGGTATCGTCCTGCTCGTCAAAAGTTGTTGCACCATACGGAAAAATGTAATTTTCTTTATTCGTTTCTTTCTTTATTTCATTTTCAACCGCATCAATAAGCCTATTTTTGCCTAGGCCCACGCGAGCGTTCATTTCAACAATTTGAGCATTCGAGTACATTGCCTGAAGCTTATCTACATCTGTTTTTAAACCTGCTCGTGCGGAAACATCAGACATGTTAAGTACCAGTACTGTAGGTAATTTCAGCTGGTAAATTTGATCGAAAAGCAGCAGGTTTCGTTCTAGATTTGATGCATCGACTACTACGATACAAACATCAGGAAAGCTGTCAGAATTAGGATTGGACAGTACGTCGAACACCATTTTTTCTTCAGAACTTCTTGGAAAAACACTGTATGTTCCTGGGAAATCTATTACTGTATGTGCACTCAGGGCGCCTTTTATTCGCCCTGTTTTTACTTCAACCGTGACGCCACTATAGTTCCCAACCTTTTGGTTCAGACCTGTCAATAGGTTAAAGAGCGTACTTTTTCCGGTATTCGGATTGCCAAAAAGGGCGATTTTTTTCATTACCGATTGGGTGTGTCAATCAAAACCTGTAAGGCTTCTTCTAAGCGCAAAGATATTAATGTTTGACCAATTCGAACAGCAATTGGCCCACGAAAAGGAGCACGCATCGTTACTTCAATAGTTTTGCCTTTTAGAAAGCCTAACGCCAAAAGGGCATTTTGACAATCTCCAGCGAGAAGTCCTGTGATGGTCGCTGTTTCACCAATTTTTAAGTTCGTTAATGTATTCATACTTCAGCTTACAAAGTTAAACTGTTTTAAGCAAAAAACTATACCATAAAAAGGTCATTTTTAGGAGTAATGAATTTCCCAATTTCGGTTGGAAAGCACTCTGTGCAAAGTGACCAATTCATTCGCATCTGAAATGCTTTCAATCAGATGTTCAATCTTTGCTACTTGCATTTCCTTTGTTTTTGATTGAGAAACATGAACATTTAAGTTATATGGAAAAGCGAATTCTTGTTCTTTAGTCTGATTTTCAAAATTTTGCAAAAATTGACGAAGCAAATTGAGCGAGTCGTTTGAACTTAAAACCAATTCGCTAGAATGAATTGAAGAGTAGAAATCGATTTTCTTTTTGGCTCTTGAGAAAAGGACATTTAACCGTCTACGACCACTTTTTCTATTCAAAGGCCCAAAATTCAATAAGAGTTTGCCATTTTCATTCGGCCCATACCCCAAACTGATGATTAGATGATCGCACTCATCGCCTTGAATATTTTCTAAAGCTCTGAAAAAACAAGTGTTCTGTTCAATTCGTTCATCCAAAATATGTTGAGATTTTGGGGATAATTGCCTGTAAATACAAGTCAATTGGATTTCACTAAATGCGACAATTCCCAAGCTGTCCTTTTGGTTCAAGAGACGTTCAAGAGAAAGGGCGACTTGTTTTGCTTCAGGAACGTTTTCCCGGTCGATGAATTGAGCACCCTCCACGAAACGCAATTGCACTGAATTTTTGGATGAATTTGCACTCGGATAAACAATCAATTCATTGTTGTAGAAATTTCGGTTTGAGAAGGCAATTAATTCTGGATTTTCACTTCTGTAATGGTGTTTTAGCATTACTTTCTCCCAAGTGAAACGGGCTTGATGAAGCAAATCGAGAGGCTCTGATTCTCCAGATTTGAAGAAAGCGCTTGGCGTCATTTGTTGCTCATCTCCAACAACAACGACACGTTTACTGCGATAAAGTGCTCCGAGAGAATTGACCAATGGAATTTGCGTTGCTTCATCAAATAAAACGTATTCAAATTGTTCTTTCTTCGTAGGGAAAAAATCGGCAACTTGAGAAGGATTCGCCATCCAAACAGGAAGTAAAGTTCGGATCCATTCTGAAGCATCAGACTTTAACAGTTCACGAACCGTTGGGTGGCTTCGTGTTTTTGAAAATTCCTTAATCAAGAGCGATCGGCCTTTTTTCAGTTGTGCTTTTTTGATTTTTTCTGTTTCGGATAATTTTCGGCTTGACGTATCCAACAACACGAAAAGCGAATCGAAATTTGCCTTTAAACTTAATAGTATTTCTGTTGAAAAATCTTGAGATTCATTGTCTTGAAGCTGAATTATCTCATTCAGGTCATCCTGTAATTTTGACCAATTGAAATTTTCGAAGGCAGGAAATTGCCCAACGAAATTGATCCACGAACTTTTTAAGATCTCTTTTTCCAAACACTCCAGTGAATTGTTTTGACCGAGCTGAAGATAAAGTGATTCGGGTAGTAATCTTAGAATTTCACGTTTTGAAACAACAGTTGAAAAATGTAATCTGTACAAAGAGAATAGAGTTTCGAAAGAATCTTCATCTTTCAAAATTAATTGTATTTTAATATCCTGATAAAATGAATTTATTTCAGCATTTGCATCAGCAAACTTTTTGTTTTCCTCCGAATTCGACAAAGAATATTCTTCCCACTCTCCTTCGGTGAAACGCTGCAGAACATTTTTTATCCAATCTATTTCATTATCGTTAGAAACACCAATAGCGAGCAGCTGATTTTCTATAGTTTCAAATTTTTCTTTTATCGATAAATAATTAAGCCAGTTTTCTAGTGCTAATTTAGCAGGAATAAAGGTGCTTTCAAGCAAGGTCTTCATCCGGCGCGAAAGACGAATTTTATTAAAAAAGGAAAAATCAAATGAAGCTTTCAATAAGGTCTCCGCTTCTGCCTTTGTCGGTTGAATTTTCCAATTGTTCTTTTCAATAGAAAGATTTTCTAGTTGCTTTCGCAAGGAGGAATATTTTTTGCTTAAGCGATTGAATTTTTTCTTTTCTTGAGAATGTGGGACAAGAATTGGGAAGTAGGCTTTTTGATGTTCATTAGAAATCAGCTGGGCAAAACTCGCTTTTTTCATTAAAATTAAAAGATCAGTCTTGGAATGCAGAATAAAGTTTTTTGATAGCGTTTTGTGCTTCTTCTCAAGAGATTGAACGGTTATATCAAATGCAGTGATAAGTTCCTCCGACAATAATCGAAAAGGAAGATGTGCTAAAAGGTCAGTCAGATTTGATGAGTAAAGAATGCTTAGTTCTTCTTTATATTTTATAAAATTTGAAATTGTTGCGGAGCGGCTATTGTAAGAAACATTTCGAAGATCATACTGACTCATTAAGTTTCGAAAAGTGGGATAACTAATTCCACCCACTATATCTTTCTTAGAAAGCAAGTCTAATTTAAACTGCAATGCATCGATTTTTTGTTTGGACAAATTTAATTGAAATGGAGATTTCACTTCACAGCTTTCCAAGAATAGCCAAGTTTGTTTTAATTGTAAAAGAAGGGCATGTGAATTTCGACTGTCTTCGGGGAGAAAGCAAAATTTATCCAATCCCAGCGACTTCAACTTTTTCCGCAAGACTTCAAGAGCAACACGTTTTTCAGAAACAACAAGAGTTGGATGTTGGTGGAGCATAGTCTTTCCTAAGAAATTTGTCAAAACTTGCGATTTCCCTGTTCCAGGAGGACCCTGCACAACCAAATTATTATCTATGATTTCTTTGAAAACTTGTAATTGATTATTGTCGCTAGGAAAAAGCAACTGATGGGTCAAGTTGTGCTTTTCTACTTTCGATTCATTTTGTATCAGTAAAAGTTCATTCAAAGGCTTACTGAATTCACTACATTTTTCCAAGAATTCTATGTCACGTAAAATAGAAAAACGATGGTGATGAAAATTACCGAGATGCAATTCGTTTTTAATAGAAATGCTGAACCCAATGGCTTTCATGTTATTCTCAATAGTTTGCCAATCAGCGGGCTGAAAGTTCATTTTTGGCCAGTTGAAATCAAATGTATTTTGAAATTCTACCGTTAAAAAAGGGTTCAGAAAAGCCTCTGTTTCATCAAAATAAATTGTATACTCACGTCTTACTTTATCGAATTTTATTTCCGCAGAGCAGAGCAAAATTGGGCTTTCGCAAGTTTTGCCTTTCCATTCCCATACGAGTATTCCTGACGATATGCAGAATACGTGCGCGCCGCTCTCCTTGAAATGCTGGCGGTATGTTTTGAAAATTTTTGAGAGTTCAACATCATCGTTTAGCGTGATTGGGTTTTGTTCTTGAAGAAGAGCAATTTTGTAAGATTGGTGCATGTTCACTAAGACATCATTACGGTTGAAAAATTTCAACTCATTTGCAAAATCAGTAATGCTATGTTCTACAGTTTTATCCAAAATATTTGCTAACAGCGAATTTACACAAAGTCTTGAGAAGTCGAACCATTCCGAGAAGGGGAAAATGTGTTAGAATTAATCGTATTAGATCTAGTTCAGCTACTTGAAATAAGTTTATTCTGTTAATTTTGTTTTGTGGAAGAGAGTAAAATGAAATTTGGCACGAAAGCCATTCACGCAGGTGTTCAGCCGGACTCAGCGACAGGTGCGATTATGACCCCTATATATCAAACTTCAACCTATGTTCAAGAAGCAATTGGTGTCGACAAAGGATATAAATATTCAAGAACGTTAAATCCAACGCGACATGCTTTAGAGAAAAATATCGCAGCGATTGAAAATGGTAAATATGGAGCTTGCTTTGGTTCTGGATTGGCGGCTATTGACTGCTTGTTAAAAACATTAAACCCAGGAGATGAAGTTATTTCTACGAATGACCTGTACGGGGGCACATACCGCCTTTTCAATACGATTTTTGCGAAATATGGAATTAAATTTCATTATGTTGGAATGGGTGATGTTGCTGAAGTTAAAAAGTATCTTAATTCAAATACAAAATTGATTTGGGTTGAAACACCAACAAATCCGATGTTGAATATTGTTGATATCAAAGCAATGGTTGAACTCGCAAAAGGTTCTGGAGCAATACTTTGCGTAGACAATACTTTTGCGACACCTTATTTGCAGAATCCCCTAGATTTAGGAGCAGATGTTGTGATGCATTCTGCAACGAAATTTTTAGGCGGTCACTCGGATGTTGTAATGGGAGCATTGGTTACGTCTGATGCTAAAATAGCAGATGAGATTTATAGAATTCAAAATTCCTCAGGCGCGATAACAGCTCCAATGGATTCATTTTTGGTTCTTAGAGGTATTAAAACTTTGCATTTAAGGGTCCAAAGACATTGTGAAAATGCAGAAAAGCTTGCTCATTTCTTAGTAGATCATCCTAAAGTGGATAAAGTTTACTGGCCAGGTTTAGAAAGCCATCCAAATCACGGTATAGCGAAGAAACAAATGCGTGGGTTTGGCGGAATGATGTCTTTTACCTTAAAAGGAAACAAAATGGAAGATGCCCATTCCGTAGTTGCCAAAGTAGAAGTATTCGCTTTAGCCGAATCATTAGGAGGTGTTGAGTCTTTGATTGGACACCCAGCAACAATGACACATGCGTCTATTCCAAAAAAGGAAAGAGAAAAAACAGGTATAGTAGATTCATTGATTCGATTGAGTGTAGGTGTCGAAGACGCGGATGATTTGATTGCTGATTTGACACAAGCTTTGGCTTAATAATAGAATTATGAAACACAATAAATTTGCAGTAATAGGAGTAGGTCGATATGGAATAAATATTGCCAAACGTCTCGCTGAGAAAGGTGCTCAAGTATTTGCCTTCGATCCAGACGAAGAAAAAATAGAATCGATAAAAGATGAGGTTGCCTATGCAGTTGCCTTGGATGCTACAGATAAAAAAGCACTTCAGTCGCAAAATATTACTGATATGGACGCAGTTGTTGTTGCAATTGGTGAAAATTTTGAAGCGACAGTTTTAACATGTGTGCATTTGTTAGATTTAGGAGCAAATAGAATTATTGCAAGAGCAAGTGGAATACATCAAAAGTTAATTCTCGAGAAAATAGGAATACAAGAAATATTGACTCCAGAGGATGAGGTGGCTTTTGTTGTGCGCGAGAAATTAATTAACCCAAGTATACTCTCTTTTCTCCAGTTGCCAGACGATTATGAAATTGCTGAAATAATCGCTCCAAAAGGAGTTTTGGGCAGAAGTATAGATCATATTGAATTCAGAAATCAATATGAGTTAACATTGGTAACGATTAAAAGAGCGTTTTTTGTAAACAAAAACGGAGAAGAATTAAAAGAACAACACGTGCTGGGTGTTCCATCCAGTGACACTAAAATATTAGAGGACGATACATTAGTTGTTTTCGGGACTTCGAAAAACGTTCAAAGGTTTATGGATATAAATGAAATGTAGAAATAGGGCGAAATTTTCTAGTGTATTTTGTGACATTTTATTAGAGAACTTCAAAAGGATTTAATCTTAGGTTTCCTTTTATTGTTTAATTATTTATTAAAAAGTGGCAACTTATATTAATTGTATCCCAACCTTTGTATATCTTTACTTGTTATTACTATTGGTGATTATATCCATTTTTTAATGTAATCACCCACATTATTCTTAACAAAATAATTTAAAGCATGATAAACAAATTTTACGGATTGTTGGTTGTTTCATTATTTACGGCCAACTTTCTAGTTGCCCAGCGGATTGTCGATACTCAAAACTGCCGAGATGGGGAGGAAATAGAGTACTGTTTTGAGCACAAGCAGCTGTCGAAAATGCTCGAAAATAAAGTGTTTAAAAAACAATGGGACAAAGATCAGGCACTATTGTTATCTGAAGAAAATTTAGAAAAAGAAAAAGTTCCTGTACCTGGAAAAGCAATTGTATATAGAATACCTGTTGTTTTTCACGTATTGCACAATGGTGGTCCAGAAAATATTTCCAAAGCACAAATTGATGATGCACTTCGGATTCTCAATAGAGATTACAGACGTTTAAATGCAGATGCAAATAACGTTTATTCTCCATTTCAAGGTACACCTGCAGATATTGAAGTCGAGTTTGTTTATGCGACAAAAGCGCCCAACGGTCAATGTTTTAATGGAATTACGAGAACAAGAAATATTCTTACCGCTGACGGGTCATCAGGATACGACCAGGTAGATGCAATAGTCGCTGGTAACGACGTATATAACGGACAGTGGGCAGGAAATAAATACATGAATATTTTTATTTGTGAAGATATTGGTGGAGCGGCTGGTTATACTTACAGACCAAGCAATCAGATTGGAACATCCATGAAGAATGGCATTTGGGTTTTGCAAAATTATGTTGGCTCTATCGAAACGGGGACTGAAAATAGAAGTAGAACTTTAACGCATGAAGTTGGGCACTGGTTAAATTTACCACATGTGTGGGGAGGAACGAATAATCCAGGTTTAGCAGCGAATTGCGCTTCTAATTCTGACGACGGAGTTACTGATACTCCAGAAACAATTGGAAACACAACCTGTCAGGTTACAGCAAACACTTGTGCTTTGGATAATGCATATTGGGGCTTTGATCAAGTTGATCCAGTAGAAAATTATATGAATTATTCATACTGTTCAAAAATGTTCTCACCAGGTCAGGCCTTAAAAATGCGAACAGCTTTGAATTCAACAGTAGGCGGGAGAAATAATGTCCGATCTACTGCAAATCTTATTGCAACAGGTGCAGA